>JAJFHK010000298.1 GCA_021775655.1 Filomicrobium sp.
ATATCCATGTAGTAGATATAGACATGGGTTTCGGGCAACTCCTCGCGGATTTCCATCGCCATGTTGGCTGAGACCGTGCAGCAAATTTTCGAGCACCATTCGCGACCGATCTGGCGGTCACGCGAACCGACACACAACAAGATTGCAACGCGCTTTGGCTTGCGACCGTCTGATGGGCAGCGGACGCCTTTGCCGCTTGAGATCATTTGTTCGACCTGGGTGGTCGTCACGACATCGGGGAATAGGCCAAAACCCCACTCGGGTTTGTTGACGCTGTCGAAGTGCGTGAAACCGGTGGTGAGGATCGCAGCTCCTACCGCAGCACTGGTGCCGTCGGAAAGTTCGGCAACAAAGTTACCAGGCGTGCCATCGAATGTTTTGACGGTGGTGTTGAGCTTCTTGTCGATCTGCGAATTCGTCGCGACGCGGTTGACCATGCCGCCGATCGCGTCTTTCGCCCATTGGCCGGATGGGACCAGTTTGGCGTAGCCCGATTGAATGGGTGCACCGCCAAGGATCTCTGCCTTCTCGACAAGAACGCTGCGATGGCCAATGCTTGCTACGGCATGTGCCGCTGCAAGGCCAGCAGGACCGCCGCCAACGATCAGTATGGGCTTACTCATTCTTGATCCTTCGCAATTTTTTCTTGCGCCTGCCTCGTCAAGTTTACAGCTGGCGCTGAGATTTTCGATACGCGAGGGGCGGCCATTCGAGTAGGGTTGAAAACAGCCGCCCTACGCAGTCCCGGTCACGATCGTCCCAGAAAGGCGACCGGTTTCGGTAGCTTCTTATTCCTCCGGAGGAGGAACGGGGACTTCCCGCTTGACTGGTTTGAACCCAGGTCCGCTCGTGATGCGAAGGCGTGGATCGTAGAGCTGATCAGCGGCACCGGTCTGGATCTGTTCAAGATAGGCTTCAAACTCTGCCTTCTTTGCCTTCCAGTCGATCCCGAGTTTTTCAAGAAGCGTCTCAATCGGGCTCGCATGCCAATGCGTCTGAACGATCTTGTAAGGGTCGGCTCCGCAGAGCAGAGCTGCGAGCTGACAATCGGCAAGTACAGGAAGTTCAACCGCGCTGCCTTCCGAGCCAGCTTTAGAAATCCACTGGTTCTTGTCGAGCGTGGTAATGCAGCCGGTGTCGTGACCGATCATTACGTCGGACTTGGCTTCCTCAACGGCGACGCGGATCTTACGGTCGATCGCAAACGAGCGGGTAAATTCGCGCTCGGATATGATGTGGCGGAAGCCGAATCCGCAACAGTCGTACCAGGTCTTGTAGTCGATGACCTGTGCGCCGAGTTCTTGAACGAGACCGGTTGAGACAGCAACGCGGTTTCCATCGAGCACCGTCTCATCGTAGATGGCATCTTCCGGCACCATTTTATAGACGTGGCATGCCGGGTGGATCGTCGCCCGAACATTCGATGCGTCGATGACCTGAAGCTTCTTGATCTCGTGGCGCATCACGTGCAGCCACTCTGAATAATGTACGACTTCTTCGGGGATCAGCAGCTTGCCGTCGACGAGGCGTCCAATCTTGCCGAGGATTTTAGTAACGTTTTCGCGCAGCGTTGCGGAGCTAATGAGATAGCCGCGTACTTCTTTGTAGTTCCCAAAGGACGTGCCGCAGTGGACGAGCGGGTAATAGTATCCTTCCGGTAATCCTTGAGCCTTGGCGGCAACGTAGGCCTGATGGAAGTTACGCAAGAATACCGCGGCGAGGCTTTCCAGATTGCCGATGCCCGAGCCGTGGTAGTTCCACGCCGTGCAGCTCGTCTGATCCGTCTCATCGATGTACTTGATGTCCATCTTATTCATCAGCCACAGCAGCGATACCGGATAACCGGGAATGTTGCCGCACTGGCCGCAGCTCTTATGATGCCAGAGCTGGGTTGTGGGAACGCGCTTCGTCCAGCCGTAAAGTGTCTTCGCCTCGATTGGCTTGTGCTGATCGGTAATGCGATGAACAACGATCTGGCCTTCTTTTTCGAGCTGCCACATCTCATCGCGTATGTCGGCGACGCGATCCTTGTTGGTCAGCATCGAGCGCCTGTCGATTTTCTGCTCTACCCAGGCGGTGGCGCGCTGCGCCTCCGATGGGCTGAGGTTCGATGGCCGCCATTCGCTGCCGTGGCCGGTGAACTTTTCGCCCGGCTGTCCGGATCGATCCGTGTTATCGGTGCTCATCGTTAGTTCCTCATTTCATTTGAGGCCAACGCAGATGCATCAGCCGAGGTCGGCAATCAACGGATTGATTCCCATCAATCCTCGTCGTCCTCGTCTTCCTGATCCTCCAGGAAGTCCGACCAATCTTCTCGCTTCTCGTCCATGATATCGGTGATGACATCAAACAGGTTTTCGTCGATGCCCTCGAGTTGGTCTAACACGCCCGTCATTTCCCAGATTGTGTAGAGTTCGACCGACGTTTTGAGATTTACTTCCCAAGCCGTCTCGGTCGTGTTGAGAGTCGCCATCGGGATCGCTTTGCGCAGCAATTTCAGCGGCGCATCGACCTTTGAAATGTTGGGTCCCCAATCGGCGAAGTGCTGAGGGTTGATCATGTCGGGAGCAAGCTGGTTGCCGGTCGACACGAGCTTCAGCATCACTCGGCTGAAGGGGCGCAACACGTCCTTGGCTGATTGCATCTTGTGCTTGATCGCGACTTCGCGCATCAGCATCACAAGGCCGCCGGGCGAATTCTTGAAGGGGCAGCGAGCTGCGCAAGTATAGCACTGAGCGCATGACCAGATCTTTTCCTGCATGGCATCGTAGATGCCTTCCAGGTTCTCGGTCCAAAGAAGCTGTACAATCTCGCGCGGCGAGAAGTCGTAGTAGTGAGCTGCCGGGCATGTTGCTGTGCAAATGCCGCAGTTCAGGCAACCGTTGAGTTCGTGGTCGAAGCGCAGATCGGCTTGCAAATCCTGGAAGATTTCTTCCAGTTGTTCGCGCGGCACCTCGGGTGACTCGCTGATCGGATCGCCGATGAAATCCTGCACTCTTGTGGTCGCGCCTTGGGACATTTGCGCTGCCTCAGCTAGAACCGCTAGACGTCAGTACGTCAGTACTTTGCAGTCGCTCTCCATGACCTCTTCGATCATGTAGGCGCCGCCGACGATGCCCGAGCACTCGGGGATGAGGTCATCTTTCTTCATGTCGAACAGATCGAGGTTGGGTGAGCAGCAGTAGAATTTAACGCCGGCTTCGTGCGCATCCTTGATGAATTCATAGACGCTTTTCGGGCTGC
>JAJFHK010000299.1 GCA_021775655.1 Filomicrobium sp.
TCAGCGCGACAACGGCATGCTTCTTCGGCACGGGCTTGCCTTTCTTGGCATTCTTGCCCTTGCCGCCGACATAAGTCTCGTCGCTTTCGACGGTCTTGCCTTTGCCGCCGAGCGGCGCGGTCGTCTTCGCTGATGGCGACATCGCCTCGCGAATACGGTGCATCATGAACCACGCGGTTTTGTAGGTGACGCCGAGCATGCGTTCGATCTGCTTGGCCGACATGCCCTTCTTGCTGGACGCCATCAGATGCGTTGCCAGCACCCACTTATGCAGCGGGATACGCGAACGCTCGAAGACGGTCCGACCGTCACCGAGAATTGAGCGCGACAACCGTTGCACTGGTAGAGGCCCTTGCGGTGCTTCTGCCCTTCGAGTTTCGTGACGGCGTGACGTTCGCCGCAATGGGGACACTCTGGGCCATTCGGCCAGCGTTGTTCTTCCAGATGCGCGCGGGCTTTGTCTTCGTCATGAAAAACAGGATTGGTCAGGTCGAACATGGGGGAAACCCTCTTGACTATCTGACCATATTGTCGGCCGCCAGGGATGCTTTGTCAAGTATATACTTCCCCGCTGCGTTATTTCAATAGTTATAAATTAAGCCCTTTTGCAGTTGGCGGATTGCGATAGTGAAGACGGCTTAGGATAGTATTCCGACGCCCTTTCGGCATACGCGAAAGGAATTCCGTGCACAGCACCACAGATTGCGCGACCAAGTCGCAAATTGTTCAAGACTTTAATTGAAATTCAGTCAGGGAGAATTTCCAACGCTCAAGTTTCAGAAGTGGTTTGCAACATTTATCAAGTATTGTTTTGACCGTTTAGAGAGACGCCAATTCATAGCGGACCATTGGGGCATTCAGACCCGCTAGCACGCGGCGATTTTCTTTCGGTTTTTCATCACCTTATCTCGCCGTTTGCTTCCGAGAATGCAACTGCGTCGGCTTATCGCACGGAACTCTGCAATCGGTGGGACGTTTTTATTTTATGTCATTTGACAAGTTTCAAGCGAGGTTCAAATGGTTGATCGTTTTTCAATGCCGCTGTCACGAAGCGCCGCTACCACGTTAGTCGGCGCATCGGTACTTTATCAAGCGCGCTCTTTTGCACGAAACCGGGAAATCTTTCGGGCTGGGGAATTGCGCGACGGTGTTTATTTTCTATTGGAAGGGTGGGCCTGCCGCTGCACGATACTGAGTGACGGCACACGCGCAATCACTCGGCTTTTGCTGCCAGGCGATTTTATTGGGCTCCAGTCAGTGTACGCAGAGCGTCACAGCTCTTCCATCGTGAGCCTCTCCGCTTGTCGCCTTGGTTTGTGCGCCAGGAGCAATTTCGTCGAGAATATAAAAAGTTCCGATGATGAGCTCGCCAATGTCTTCTGCCTATTGGCAGAGCAAGAGCAAGCAGTTGAATCACACATGGCAGCGGTATGCCGGCTTCCATCTGTGCGCCGAATCGCCTGGCTCGCCCGACACCTGCTTGAGCGAGGAGCTCAGGCCGGACTCAGCGACGGGACGTCACTCGCTATGCCGCTCACTCAGTCCGATATCGCAGATGCTCTGGGCATGTCTGTTGTTCACACCAACAAAAGTATCGCGAAACTTCAACAGGCAAACGTCCTGAACTGGTCGCGTAGTCACCTGACGGTTTTGAATCAAGAGCGACTGGATTCCTATGTCGGGCTTCCGATCTAACCCGGCCAGTTGCCGATCATTCGTAAAAAATCAGGGAGTGAAAAGAATGCCTGCAACTTCAAAAAAGCAGCAACGTGCAGCAGGTGCGGCCCTTTCTGCCAAACGCGGCGAAAGCAAGAAATCCGACCTTAAAGGAGCGTCAAGGGAGATGTATGATTCAATGACGGAAGACGAACTCGAAGACTTGGCAGCGACCGAAAGAAAAGGGCTGCCTGAACGTACCACTAAGAAAGAAAAGCAATGACTGAAGGGCTGAAGCACGCTTCGCTGTTCCGCGTAGCCGGTACGAGGTGGGATTTGTGTGCCCACGGCCACTAGAATTTCGAACCGTCCGCGCTATCCCCGTCCCGGCCTGAAACCGCATAGTGCATCAATGCAAATGCGGGCAGGCCGGTGATATTTGAAGGCCGACTTTGAACGATGGGCAGTTGTTGCGGTTCACGGTCAAGTCGCCGTTACTTACTTGCAGAAATGGAGCGGACCAACACCGACACAACTGCGGTCGCGCCAATCGTCCGGGCGGGCGTCATATGAGCTGTAGCCCCGTTCACGGTAGTAATCAGGCCCGTTATTGCGATCGTAATAGCCGTCCTCGTAGCCTTGCTCGTAGGAGTGGCGGTCACCGCTGGCCCCGAGATTGATGTCGACATCGACACCATCTTTCTTGTCAACGGTGACGATATATCCGTCATAAAGCGAGGGTGCTGCAGCAAATCCAGGCGCGGCCATCGTTGCAGCGCTCGAAAGCACGAGGATCGTGGCTGCAGCCATCGTGACACAGCCCGCCTTTAGATTGGTTTTCATGATTAGATCCTTTCCGGTATGCGCGCACGCTAACTGCGGCGCCGATAGCCCATTTAACGCACCAGACGACGTCCCTGTTCCGAAGTTTTCTGAGCGTTTGTGCTGTAGGGCGGTGCGCAAACTCGAATGAAAATTTGCTTGCTTCGTGAAGCAGTTAGCAAGCACGAGCGCGCGAGCCAATACGTGCAAAGGCCCCCAAAAAAAAGAACCGTCGAATTACATCTTGCGCTGAAGTTACCGTAGTTAGTGACTTACGACGGCGAATGTGATCCGCCAGATCGGACGCCAGCACCAGAAACAATCACACCATCGCCTCCGAGACCGTCAATGAACGACCATTCAAATCGGACCAGTCGCTGCGGGCGCATCACTGCTGTGTGTTTTTTCTAGTGGAACCTTCGGGCGGAACCACCTTTATTCTGGTCGCACCACCGTAATTGCGGGAGACTTCTGCGGGATGGCGAGTGACAGCAACCCAGCAACCGAACTCGGCCAGAAAAGCTGCTAGCGCGAAACTGAAACCAAGATTGGCAAGCCCTACGGCGGAACTTGCGATGTCGCTGAAGCCCAACACAGTCGCCAAAAGCGAAAAAACTAGGAATGTTATCGCCCAAGCAATTGCCGCCCAGCCAACAATAATCAAACAAATCATGGCTTGGTCTCCTGGGACCCAACCTCGGCCCGTCAGGAAAACGCGCGGGATCGAAAATAGTTTCATAGATCTACGCAACAAAGGCAATTCGGGCGTTTTGCTGGATTCGAGAATAAGCAGAGCGCCTCTGAAAATGCACGGAAATTTTGATAGCGGACATTGGGTTCGCAGCTAAAAAAACACTCTTCGTTGTCGGCGCAGACAACTACAGTCCCTAGTTTATCGAACGCAACAGTGCGCACTAGTTCGTTCGAGTCTGTGCGTTGCTGGGATCTGGCAGGCGGATGTGAATTGCGAATGAGTTATTACATCAGAACGCTCCATCGATGCGGAAAGTAGCGTAGACAGCTAGAACGCGTAGCGTCCCACCCACAGTTTCTGATGTGAACCCACGCGGCTGCAACTGCACCGAGGAACCTCATGTTCCATCATCTTTGACTCTTTGCATAAGCTCTTCACGACAGATCTCAATCTCGCGCAGCAACTCGGCGTCCAGATCTTGGTTGCCCCGCGAAGGCATGCCTTCGGCGACCGAGGAAAGCCGTCTGTCAACCAGTTCTGCCCAGCGCTTGAGCGTGGCAATTCTTTCCCCAAGGGTCAGGCCCGGCTCTTCAGCTAATTTCTGAGGACTCTCGAACTGGGATTCCGGCTCGAACTTTGCGGCTTTTCTATTTAGGCGCATACGTTCGGTCATGGCTGGCTCCATTTCAATCTTGACGATTGGGCGAAACGCAGGGTTTTCCGAAATTGTTCCACGATGGAGCGCATCGGCATTTATAGGGTAGTCGCTTCGCCGCCCAACGCGCTCAAATGAAAGCGCGGCTTGGAACATGAACACATTCCGCGGTTGCCGCGAATTGCAGCGTCGATTGGGATGGTTGTGCCAGTAAGCTTGTCTGCTGCACTGAACTTCGAGTGGTGCTCAGCCTCGCATCGCCGACTATCCAACTCAGGACTTGCAGCAGACTTCTTTACTCAACTGAAACAATATCCGCTCTGTGGAGTTGTCTATAATCCGTAGTAGCAATTGAAAGATTGATTATGACTGCCTTCTTCAATCGAAACGAACTGCTCACAACGTGGCGCCGCGGCCTGTTTTACGTATGGGTTGTTGCCGCGATCGTTGCTGCAGCTGCAGCAATGATCGGCGGTCCACTCGTCGCAACAGACGGGGTGGACGGCACGAAATGGGTCGCTCTTGTGTCGCCGGCTGCGATATCCGTTTTCGTTGTGACCGGAATCGCTTGGCTTGCATTGCTGACGATTCCGCACCGGTCCAAGTATTTGCACCAGCCACCCGAATGAGCTGACTAAGTTGAAAAATCTTGCACATGTGAGGCAGCATGAACCCCGAGACCGAGGCTTCCCGCAACGCAGCGTCCACGCGCTATGATGATTTGAGAGCTGTCTTCCTCAATACCTCGTTGAAAAAGGGCAGCGAGGATTCCCATACGGAAGATCTGATGCGAACGGCAGCTGCGATCATGGAGAAAAACGGTGTGGCGGTCGAAATGATTCGCGTCGTTGATCATGAAATCGCATTTGGTGTCTATCCCGACATGACGGAGCACGGCTGGGAGAAGGATGACTGGCCTCTGCTCCAGGACAAGATCATGGCAGCAGACATCCTCGTCATCGGCACCCCAATCTGGCTCGGCGAAGAGTCGTCGGTTTGCCGGCTCGTTATTGAACGACTTTATGGTTTTTCCGGAAAGCTCAACGATAAAGGGCAGTACGCCTATTACGGGCGTGCAGGCGGCTGCGTCGTCACTGGCAATGAGGACGGGGCGAAGCATTGCGCAATGACAGTGCTCTACGCCTTATCTCATATCGGCTACACGATACCCCCGCAAGCCGACGCCGCCTGGATTGGAGAAGCGGGACCCGGTCCCTCTTACGGTGACAACGGAGCAGGGTATGACAACGAGTTCACGCAGCGCAATATTACGTTCATGGCCTGGAACCTCCTCCATCTGGCGCGCATGCTAAAGGACGCCGGCGGCGTACCTGCGCATGGCAATCAGCGCTCGGCGTGGGAGGCCGGTTGCCGCTTCGATCATGCCAATCCCGATTACCGCTGAAACTTCCGCAAGCACCGACACGTGATGGAACCGTTTCAGCTCCTTGGTAGTTTTTTTCTAATCCAGCAATTTTACAGAGGAGGGAGTCAACAATGGAACGTGGCTCTCATGACGAACCTGTTCTTGAAACAACCGAAGCCCGGCAGGGTCAGCGAAGCGGCGTAATTTGGATCCTGCTAATTTCCCTCGCACTTGCCTTTGCCGCATGGGCTGTCACGCACTTTCTGTACGCCCCGACGTAACGCAGTCGTTTAATCGTCGGATCGATATTGGAGTTCTGGATGCCCGAAGCGCTTGCACGAATTGCTCAAAGGATTCCTAGCTTGAGGCAATCGGGAACTAATCGCTGCGAATGCCGCGTTATTGACGCCGAGCTATCGTGGATTGCGTGCTCGCCTTCGAAGGCATAACGAAGAGGAGGAGTTTGAGATGGACCTCTCGCTGCCAGGAATCGAAATTCTCAAGGCAATAGAGAAGAGCGACAAGCAGGATCAGGTCTACGTCGACATCGAGACGCTCGTGTCCAACCTCGACAATCCACCCTTGGCAAATGACCGCGCGCGCATTCTCGATACATTGCGGGAACTGAAACGCAAGACGTTCATAGAATTCAAAGTGGGCCAGGGTGTCAAAATTACGGAAAGCGGAACTGTAGCCTTGCGCGCACTTTAGCCTATCCTGGAGCCTTCTTAACTAGATAGGGTATTGAGATCATCGCAGCCTTCAAGGAGCTACGATGAAATCGAAACTCGATCCGCGATCACCGGCAGGAAAACTGTCCGATGGATCCACCACGAGTCCCGCAAACACTACTACTATTCGGAAAAGAAGGTTCGCAATCTCCTCGAGGGCTTCGCGGCGAACTTTCAGTTGCCGACTTCTGTCGGCGTCAGGGGATCGCGCAAGGCTTACATTGTGGCTCGTTTGCCCGCTGTGTTCGACGATGAAAGCAGATCACAGCATGGACTTCAGATGTTGACTGCTTCTTCCGATCGTCGACCAATTGATCATTCCTAATCGGAACACGGCCGGGAAGCGGCGTCTATCGCTTCCCGGCCTAATCGTCATACTCGTGGAACGTCGACTTTCAGATCTTGTCGCGGCGGTGTCGATGATTTTCTACCACCTTTGCTTCGCGGCGGCCGATGTCTAGTCAACTCGTTCCGTTCGCTCTGTGCGATCGCTCGACGATTGTGCGGACTCCATCGGTTTGCCCACCCAGCGACCATCGACTTTGCGAAGGCCAGGTGCATTCTTTAGCTCTTCATTAGTAAGCCCGACGTGGTAACGGTCGGCGTTTCGGTCGTGGCGCAAGTCGCTAACCTTTAACATGATGCGTTTCTCCCCGAGTCCGAGGAAGCCACCATGGCCGAGAATAATCGAATGGTCACTGCCATCTAGGCTCACGATCAAATCTTCGATTTCTCCAACTTTTTCTTCGGAGTTAGACGTGTAAACGTTGCTACCGATGACTTCATTCGCGGATATGTTCGACTGG
>JAJFHK010000300.1 GCA_021775655.1 Filomicrobium sp.
TTACTTCTCGCGGTGCTATGAGCCATGGGCCAACGAAACGGAGACCGCGATCAACGCCGTTCTCGCCGATAACAGCGAAGCGGCGATCACTGTCCGTCGCTGTACCGGTTCGCTGCTGAAGGAACCCGGCGATATCGCCACCAAGGAAGGCAATCCCTACAAAGTCTACACGCCTTTTTGGCGCGCATTGAATGCCGATGGGGAACCTCGCAAGCCATTGCCCAAACCAACATCGCTCAAGCCATGCGAAAAGCATATTGAAAGCGACGAATTGGATAGCTGGGAACTTCTCCCAATCTTGCCAGATTGGGCAGGCGGTTTTCGCCAAACGTGGGCTCCTGGAGAAGAAGGAGCCCAACAGCGTCTGGAAACATTTCTTGAAAATTCCCTAACCGAGTACGCCAGCGGTCGCGACCGCCCCGATAGTGATCGAACCTCACGGCTCTCGGCGCACCTCCACTTCGGCGAAATCAGTCCGGCCACCGTCTGGCATACCGCAAAGTCCTGGGCAGCCAGCAATGGCTACGAAGGTCAAGGACTGGAAGTCTTTTTGAAGGAACTCGTGTGGCGGGAATTCTCCGCCCATCTTCTATTCCATTTCCCTTCTCTACCCAACGAACCGTTGCGCGAAGAATTCAAACGATTCCCTTGGCACGATGACAAGACATCCCTATGCGCCTGGCAGCAGGGACAGACCGGGTTTCCCATTGTAGATGCCGGCATGCGCCAGCTTTGGCATACTGGCTGGATGCACAATCGCGTGCGCATGATCGTGGCATCGTTCCTGATCAAGGATCTCTTAATCGATTGGCGCGATGGCGAAACCTGGTTCTGGGACACGCTCGTTGATGCTGATCTTGCAAGCAATGCCGCCAGCTGGCAGTGGGTCGCCGGCTGCGGTGCCGATGCGGCGCCCTATTTCCGGGTCTTCAATCCAATGACGCAAGGCGAAAAGTTCGACCCTGAAGGCGAATACGTCCGCCGCTGGGTTCCAGAACTCGCGCAACTTCCCACAAAATATATCCACGTTCCATGGAAGGTCCCCGACGACGAACTCGAAAAGGCTGGCATCGTACTTGGAAAGTCCTACCCCCTTCCAATCGTCGACCACGCAGAGGCTCGCAAGCGCGCACTCGCCGGCTACGATCAGATCAAATCGTGAGCATTCTTCGCTGGTATCGATTCAGTTCGACGCTCAATGTCGATTTCGTGCATGCGTGTGGCCAACCAACTGTTGAGCGCCCCCAATTTATGGTTAACAATTGACCCTATCCAATCCGCCCAAGGTCCGGAAATCGCAATTGTTTAAGGGGGCCATAGTCATGCGTTTGTTCCGCCATCTATTTTTTGTTCTTCCCATAGCACTCACAGCATTCGTCACGAGTCCCGCAGCTGACGCTCTCGCAGGCGTGACCGTGAAAATCAATCGCGGCTCACAGACGATGCACGTCTATGTTGGCGGGGCACTGAGGCACACCTGGGCGGTCTCAACCGGCCGGCGCGGCTACACGACGCCTTCTGGCTCGTACCGCCCGACTCGCCTGGAGCGCATGTGGCACTCGCGAAAGTACGATTGGTCCCCAATGCCTCATTCGATCTTCTTTCGCGGCGGCTATGCCATTCACGGCACTTACGAAACCAAGCGGCTTGGACGACGCGCATCGCACGGTTGCATCCGACTGGCACCAGGCAATGCACGCCGGTTGTTCTCGCTCGTTAGAAGGTATGGAAGAAGCGGGACGCGAATCAACATTCGCTGAGACTAAGACGGACGAAGTTATTGCCGAATTCGCAGCCCGTGTTTCAATCTGAGAATGCACACCCAAAACCTCAGAAAGATTGCGCAAGTCTCCGAATTATCGGTCAAATTAATCATTCCGCAGTCGTCACGGGCTAACGTTTGCCAACACTGCCCGGGGCTCGATTAGCCCTGAGGTTCTTCAATATCGAGTAAGCGTTGGAGTATTGAGACGATGTGGGGACGCGTAGCGATGAGCGCGGCTGCGGCGGCAATTCTGCTAGCCGGGCCATTAACCGCTGAAGCATTAGCTGAAGCAGGAAAATCCGAAACACCGGCCAAGGCCTCAACGTCGTCTGCGCCGAACTCCGCGACTGCTGAAAAATCTGCCGCTGCGCCGTCAGTAGAGAAAGTTGCGGCGGTCGCCGCTACTGCCGAATCCGCGAAACCAAAGCGTGCCGCGCCAAGCCTTCGCGTTTCCATCAGCCTTACTTCCCAGACCATGACCGTCAAAGAGCACGGCAAGACGAAGCATGTTTGGAAGATTTCTTCAGGCCGCCGCGGATACTACACGCCAACAGGCAGCTACCGTCCCCAGTGGATGACCCGGATGCACTACTCGAAAAAGTACGACAACGCCCCGATGCCTCATTCGGTGTTCTTCCACCGTGGCTACGCAATCCACGCAACCTATGCCACCGGTGCACTTGGCAGACCCGCTTCACATGGCTGCATTCGCTTGTCTCCGTCGAACGCGAAGACGTTCTACAAACTGGTCGGCAGGCACGGCAAGGCCCGCACGAGAATTGCGGTCACCGGTTCAACACCCAAGCGCTCCTATGCCAAGCGCAAAAAGACGAAACGCAAGACTTATGCAGTATCGGGTGGCGGATACTGGAAGCCGAACAAACCCAAGACTGTCCGCAAGTACAAGCCACGCAAGAAAACCGTTTCGAAGCCTTCCTACAGTTACTCCTATTACAAGCCGAAATACACTTGGCCCGGCGATAACTGAGTCTACCACGTT
>JAJFHK010000004.1 GCA_021775655.1 Filomicrobium sp.
GAATTCGGCGAACCGCTCCTCATCATTGAATAAGAGCTGGAGCGCCGCGTCATGTTCGAGAAAGTATTGATCGCCAATCGCGGCGAAATTGCGCTCCGCGTCCACCGGGCGTGTAAGGAGATGGGCATTTCCACCGTCGCTGTGCATTCCACAGCGGACGAAAATGCCATGCATGTGCGCCTTGCAGATGAAAGCGTCTGCATTGGACCGCCGTCGGCGGCAAACAGCTATCTCGATATTCCAAGCATCATCTCAGCCTGCGAAATTACCGGCGCGGATGCGGTGCATCCTGGTTATGGCTTCCTTTCGGAGAATGCGCGCTTCGCTGAGATCCTGGAAGATCACAACATTACCTTCATCGGGCCCAGTTCGGAGCATATCCGCGTCATGGGCGACAAAATTGCAGCCAAGGAGGCCGTGCAGAAGCTTGGGATACCTGTCGTGCCCGGATCGGACGGGGGTGTGTTGCCTGACGAGGGGGCAAAAGTGATCGCTGAAGAGATCGGCTATCCTGTGCTGGTCAAGGCTGCTTCCGGTGGCGGTGGGCGCGGCATGAAGGTCGTGCATAAGGCTAGTGATCTGTTGTCCTCGATGGCTGCTGCACGTTCGGAGGCGAAAGCTGCATTCGGCGACGATACGGTCTATATCGAAATATATCTGAACAAGCCGCGGCATATCGAAATCCAAGTGTTCGGTGATGGTCAGGGCAACGCCATTCATCTGGGCGAGCGCGACTGCTCTTTGCAACGCCGTCACCAGAAGGTCTTGGAGGAGGCGCCATCGCCTGCTCTCAACGCGGATTCGCGAAAGAAGATTGGGGAGACTGTCGCCAAGGCTATTGCCGATTTGCGTTACCGGGGGGCGGGCACGGTCGAGTTTCTCTATGAGGACGGTGAATTCTATTTCATAGAGATGAATACGCGCCTGCAGGTTGAGCATCCTGTCACTGAAATGATTACAGGAATCGACTTGGTGCTTGAGCAGATCAGAGTGGCTTCAGGGTCGCAACTGACTCTCAGCCAGGAGGATGTCACGTTCTCCGGTCACGCGATTGAGTGTCGTATCAACGCCGAGAATGCGCGAACATTCCGACCTTCTCCGGGGCGCATCACATATTGGCATCCGCCGGGTGGACTTGGAGTCCGCGTCGATTCGGGTGTTTACCAGGGCTATACAATCCCTCCTTATTACGACAGCCTGATCGGCAAGCTTGTCGTCCATGGTAAGACTCGCAACGAATGTTTGATGCGGTTGAAGCGGGCGCTGTCCGAATTCGTGATCGACGGCATCGAGACGACGATCCCGTTGTTTAACGAATTGATCCGGCAGCCAGATATTGCCAACGGGATGTACGACATCCACTGGCTCGAGAACTTTCTCAGCAAGCCCTGAAATGTCGACCGCAAATCGAATTGCGTAGCGGCTTCATGGCGTTGTGTGACCGAAGTTGTGATTTGCTCGTACTGGACTGGGCTTCATTATGAGACCGCTCATGGGTTTCTTGAGCTTGCACCTGTTCCTCAACCCGCCATATTCTTCGTCATGACTTATCAGCCTTCGGTCTGTGCAGAGTGGGTTAGTTGTGCCACAGGCCGACACTAGGCTTTGCGATGCGTGGACAGCGGCACCAGATATTCTTGAGTCCAGCGGCCTCATGACAGAAAATCACCCTGAACAACCGTCAGTTCTTATTCGGGAGTAATGCGTCTCGTGGCGTCCCGCGACGACATCATGATCGAGATTACACCTCAGGTTCTCCTGAAGGCCTATAGCTGCGGCATCTTTCCGATGGCCGAAAGCGCCAATGATCCCGCACTTTATTGGATAGAGCCACAGCACCGGGGCATCTTGCCGCTTGACCAGATGCATGTTCCGCGCAGACTGAAGCGGACGATCCGATCAACCGCTTTTGAGGTGCGTGTCGACAGTGACTTTAATGGGGTCGTTGAAGGCTGTGCTGCATCAAGGCCAGGGCGCAGGTCCACTTGGATCAACTCGCGGATCCGCCAGCTCTACCATGACCTGTTTGATCTAGGGCACTGCCATACGGTGGAAGTCTGGGACCAAGGCAATTTGATTGGCGGGCTCTACGGAGTAGCACTAGGTGGAGCGTTTTTCGGCGAGAGTATGTTTTCGACGGAGCGCGACGTGTCCAAGATCGCGCTGGTGCATCTAGCAGGGCGGCTGATTGCCGGTGGTTTCGTTCTGCTCGATACGCAGTTTGTGACTGACCACCTGCGCCAGTTCGGGACTACTGAAGTGGGGCGCGGTGAATTCCAATTGCGGCTTGAAGAAGCATTGAAGGTTCCAGCAGATTTTAATCGGTTGCCGGGTGATGCGACGCCTGAGGAAATCCTATTTCAGATCGATACCGTAGGCGCGGACGACTAGTTGTGGCGCGGCCAAGCGCGAAAGCGGGATTGTAAGCTCAATCGACAATCAGACCAGGAGTCACCTAGGGAACAGCGTGGGTGTCGAGCGGAACCTATGTTGACCGTGTTGCCGGGTTAGACCCCCCTGCCCCAAATCGAGGGACAGTAACATCGGTAGCGTAAAGTCAGGGCGACGTCCGGGTTCATCCCCCGTCCTTCCCCCACCGGCTGCTCCTCCCTGGCTGCCGGCATCCGGACGGCCCGACAGCCCCTCGGCGCGATGCGTCGGGGGGCTATTTGTTTTGTATCTTCAGAAGCCGTGAGCAATTGGTATGCATTCAGCGTAGCAATCCTTGCCGTCTCCGTGCCGGTTAGAAGCGCGGACGTTGGCATCCTGCACACAAAAAAGACGCCGCTTCAGGGAGCGGCGTCTAGTGGTTCTGATAAATCCTCGGTGTGGCGTTAGGCGTCGCCTAGGAGTTTGCGCTGCCACCAGCCTCGACGCGTGGGTTTGTCTGACGATTCATCGGGACCAGAATCTTCGGCAATTGCCGATGTCGCTTCAGATGTTTCCGGGCCGTCGGGTGTGACGGTGATGCGGGCAACGCGGGGTTCGCTTGAAACGGGTTCGCCACGTGGCCGCCGTGATGGAGCCTCGGCCTGCTCTGATGTCGATGCAGCGGGGCTGCCGCTTGGTTCGTCGACCGGTTCCGTTGCGATCGTGAATGCCGTTGCAGTCTCGTCGACTGGAGGCTCATCAATAATAATGACTTCAGCTGCTGCCTCTTCGGCGGCAATAGCCTGGTCTTTTTCGCGGTCCTGTTCGGGTTCGGACGTGCCTATTTCGATCGCTGTTACGAGAGGTTGAGCGGACGAGGAGGCAGATTGTCTGTTGCCATCTTCGGGCTGATCGTCGTTTGCCGCGCGCCGCTCGCCGTCAATTCGACGGTCTGCATCGTTACCTCCTGATGTGACGGCATCATCGTGGGTGCGGTCAGCGTTGTCATCTGCACCGTTCACTTCGTTGTTGTCGCCCTGTCGTTCGTCACCTTCGCTCTCGCGACTGCGACCACGATTGCGGCGGCCGCCTCGACGTCCTCGGCGCCGGCGCCGGCCGGATTTTTCTTCACCCGAGTCATCGTCGTCGCTGCGGGCGGTCTGAGCTTCCTCGCCGTCGTCGCCCGAATCGTCCGAACTATCGGACTGCTTGTTGTTTTCGGATGCATCACGTGACGTTTCCTCGTCGGAGCGGCGGCCTCCGCGGCGGCGTCGGCGGCGGCGTGGGCGTTCTTCACCCTCGTCGTCGGTCGACGCCTGTTCGGTGCTTGTCGATGCGGGTTCTGCCGCTTCGCCAACGCTGCTGCCATCATCGTTGTCAAAGCCCCAGTCGACGCTGACCGCGTCGGCTTTGGCGGCCGGCCGGGCAACAGGTGCGACGACTTCACCCTTCTCGATGGTGAAGTTGGCCCCGGCCATTTTCGAAGAAGCCTGGATGATTACCGGCATTCCGAGGCGGTTCTCCATGGCGACAACGAAATCACGCTTGTTATTCAGGATGTAGAGTGCAACCTCGGCTGTCGTATTGGCGATGAGGGACGAGCGCGCGCCGGCAATTACAGCATCTTCAAGTCCGCGAAGAACGCCAAGGGCAACAGATTCTACCGAGCGGATGATACCGGTTCCCTGACAGTGCGCGCACTGTGTCGTTGATCCTTCCAGAACTCCTGTACGAAGGCGCTGACGCGACATTTCGAGGAGGCCGAACGGGCTGATGCGGCCAATTTGGATGCGGGCGCGGTCATCTTTCAATGCATCGCGGATACGACGCTCGACATTGCGGTTATTACGCCTCTCCTCCATGTCGATGTAGTCTATGACAACAAGTCCTGCGAGGTCGCGCAGCTTAAGCTGACGCGCGATTTCATCGGACGCTTCCAGGTTGGTATTGAGAGCGGTTTCCTCAATGGAGAATTCACGCGTCGAACGGCCTGAGTTAACATCGACCGCGACGAGCGCTTCGGTCTGGTTGATGACGAGGTAGCCGCCAGAAGGCAAATGAACGTAGGGGCTGAACATGGCGTTGAGCTGCCGCTCGATGCCATGGCGGGTGAAGAGCGGCTCTGGTTCTTCGTACTTCACGACGTTTTTGGCATGGCTCGGCATGAGCATGCGCATGAAGCTCTTGGCGCTACGGAATGCTTCATCGCCGGCTACGACGACTTGATCAACCTCTTTATTATAGAGGTCGCGAATCGAACGTTTTATGAGGTCGCCTTCTTCATAAACCAGTGCCGGGGCGGTTGATTGAAGGGTCAGTTCGCGAACACTTTCCCACAGCCGTAGAAGATATTCGAAATCACGACGGATTTCCTGTTTGGTACGTGCCGCGCCTGCGGTGCGGATGATGAGGCCCATGCCTTCGGGTACGTCAAGCTCATTGGCGATCGCTTTGAGGCGCTTGCGGTCCTGTGGATTGGTAATCTTACGGGAAATGCCGCCGCCTCGGGCGGTGTTCGGCATCAGCACGGTGTAGCGGCCGGCAAGGGATAAGTAGGTGGTGAGGGCAGCGCCCTTGTTGCCGCGTTCTTCCTTGACGACCTGGATCAGCAGCACTTGGCGGCGTTTAACAACTTCCTGGATTTTGTAGCTGCGGCGCGAACGGCGCGGACGCGAGGGCAGTTCTTCGAGTGCGTCCTCGTTACCTACTTGATCGACGCTCTCGGTGTCTTCGTCACCTGACGTCTCGTTGTCCCGGTGTCTCCCACGGCGAGATCGTCCGCCACGCCGACGACGGCTTGAAGCGGGACGCGCTGCGCGACGACCACGGCTGCGGTTTTCGGTCGTATCGGCATCTGTGGCCACTTCGTTCGTGTCTGTGGCTTCAGTGTCGTCAGAGTCGACCGCTGTGTAATATTCGGGTTGGTCGCCTTCAGATTTCGTTGCGGCGATTTCGTCGTCGGACGCAGGGGTATTATTGTCCATCGTGGACGATGCGTGATCCTTGGCGTCTAATTCAGATGTCGTTTCTGCAACAGAAGCGGTGGCTTCGCTTTCCTCGATTTCGGGTGATGCAGCAGGTGGTTCGCTGAGGGAAGCATCACGCGGCATTGCTTCGCTGATGACTGATGGACGGCTTTTGGTAGCGTCCTCTATCGA
>JAJFHK010000031.1 GCA_021775655.1 Filomicrobium sp.
TGAGGATGCCCAGCTCTCGGCGATTATCGCACCGGTGATTGTGATGGCCGTCGGTCAGCTTGCTGGCGGACTGGCGTGGCTCACCATCTCTGGCGAGGATGCTCCCGACCTCATCGCGACAGCTCCCGTCAGCGCATTTGCCCGGTTGTGGGCAAAAGTGAAAGCAGTGCTGATCATCGTTGCGATGGTGGTGACGCCCCTGGTTCTCGCCATGGCGCTGATGTCGGTCTGGGGGGCGTTTGTCACTTTCTGCGGTGCGGTTATCGCTGCGGCCTGCGCGATCCTGATCCAGCTTTGGTTCCGGGCTCAAGCCAAACGCTCGAACTTCCGCCGTCGTCAGGTCGCCTCCAAGGCTTCCACATTCTCCGAAGCCTTCGCTTCTATCCTGTGTGCTGGAACGACCGCCCTGGTCGCTGCTGGAAACCCCATTGCCGTCGTCCCCGCCTTGTTGGCGGTGATTGTGATGGCCGCCGCCTGGGCAATCAGCCCGAAGCGGGGCTAGCGACACAGCATCACCTCGCCAGTCGGGCCGTGATCGAATATGTTGCCAGCCAAGCGTCGGTGCCGCGCGTGCCGACCCAGCCAACATTCGATGACGAGGAGGATCACCCATGGAGCATTGGGACGTATACCTGTCGGGGGAAATTCACACCGACTGGCGCCAGCAGATTGAGGACAAGTGCGAGGCCGCCGGACTGCCGGTATCTTTCACCGCTCCGGTGACGAACCACGAATATTCCGACGATTGCGGCGTCGAGATCCTAGGGGCCGAGCCGAACAAATTTTGGCATGACCACAAGGGTGCCAAGATGAACGCCATTCGCACGCGCAATCTGATTGAATCTGCCGACATCGTCATTGTGCGCTTCGGGGATCAGTATAAGCAGTGGAACGCTGCATTCGATGCCGGATATGCTGCGGCTCTCAACACGCCTCTGATCATTATGCACGGTCCTGATCACGCGCACGCACTTAAGGAAGTCGATGCAGTTGCACTCGCAGTCGCCGAAACCGTCGATGAGATTGTCGCCACTCTTGCTTATGTGACGCGCGGCGAACTTAAAGTCGGCAAGGCACAGGCAGCCGAATAATCGAACAACGAGGCTTCCTGCGCGGGGTGGTTGCATGCCGCGCGGAATCTCACTTTCTCACTCCGATTGCCGCCCGGGTTAGGTCTTCATTAACCCTAAGGCGAGCTTAATGAACTCCTGGCTCGTAGCGCTTGAGTGGGAGTTCTGTAAATGCGTTGTGGTCTGGTTTTTGGGTCTGCCAAGAGAGTGGGCTGTGCGTTGGCTGGCTTTGCCATACTCGCGATCGTCGGTGGTTGCGGAATGCAGATGCCAAGCATTCGGAGCCCGTTCTACCTAGCCAACAATAGTACCGCACCGATCCAGCAGCGTCCGCTCAGCGGCGACGACACCTACGTCCCCCCAAATGCTAATTACTCCCCACTGTCTCGCACCAAAGCAGAAACGCGCCTTCCCCACCAAATGACTGCCGGAACGATCGTTGTTCAGCGTGGCGAGACACTTTATTCGATCGCACGGCGTCATAGTATTGCGGTCGATGAGCTGGCCGACGCGAATGGCCTTGAAACTCACGAGATAAATGCTGGCCAAGAACTGGACCTGCCGCGTTACGCGCAGAAATAGAGACGCCGAGCGCGGTTGACGTAGGCCGTACGGAGCAGCAATGTCGGTCGTCTTCGAGATAGATTGACCGGGTACTGCATAAGCCGGTCGCCAACACAAAAGGAATGCCGCGACCGATGCCGATGCAGCAAGACGAACTTGAACGCCTCATCAAGGAGGCTTTTCCCGATGCTCAAATTGAAATCAAGGATCTGGCCGGCGACGGGGATCATTATGCCGCTCACGTCGTATCCGGCGCGTTTAGAGGCAAAAGCCGTGTTCAGCAGCACCAGATGGTCTATTCGGCGCTAAAAGGGCAAATGGGCGACGTTCTTCACGCCTTGGCGCTGACCACTGCTATTCCGCAAGATTGACAGCGGGCCACTACTCCCCACATGTTTAGTGCAACCGATTTGAACGGGGCCGCTCCATCCGGTCGCGTGATACCGCCATCATCTGAAAGCTGAGGACAGCCCAAATGAGCAGCCAAGAAGTTAATGACTGGATCCGCAAGAAGATCGCCAATAACGACGTCGTCGTGTTCATGAAAGGCACGAAACAGTTTCCGCAATGCGGGTTCTCTGGCCAGGTCGCGCAGATACTTAACTACATCGGCGTCGATTATGACGACGTCAATGTGCTCGACGACATGTCGGTGCGGGACGGAGTCAAGGAATTCTCCAACTGGCCGACGATCCCCCAGGTCTATGTAAAGGGTGAATTCCAGGGTGGCTGCGACATCGTCAAGGAAATGTTCCAGGATGGGTCCTTGATGCAGGTGCTGGAAGAAAAAGGCGTGCCCTACGACAAGTCAAAAGTGATGACGGCCTGATCGCGGCCGGGGATTCGACCCCAAATCTGCGAATTTCATGAGGGCCAGTGCGCATAACCTGCGTGCTGGTCCTTTTTTCATCGTTTGTGATGTCTAATGGTGGTCCAAGGAGTCTGAAGATATGTGCCTGGCTTGAACGCTAGGTGGAGAGAGGAGATACCGGCGGAACATGAGGATTGGCGGGCGGCGTTTCTTGTTGAGCCTTGCGATCCTGGGCGCGAGCGTATGTCTCGCGCTCGGCATTTCGCTGCCTGTCATCAAGCTGACGAGTTTCGTATTCTGGACCTCACAGCATTCTCTTCTATCGACGGTCGAAGTCCTTTTGTTGCAGGGACAATGGTTCCTAGGGTTGACGGTCCTCTTGTTCTCGATTGTTTTCCCGATTCTGAAACTCCTCTATCTGCTCCTTATATCGACCTTGCCGAATGAAGAGATCGTGCGCCAGCATTGGCGGCTACGCGCACTCGAATGGCTTGGAAAATGGTCGATGCACGATGTGCTCGTGCTGGCCTTGATGATCTTCTTCATCAAGAGCCAAGGGGTCTATGACGCCACTAGCCTCAACGGCGTCTACTTCTTTACCGCCGCCATCGTACTGATGATTCTTGCCTATGCTTGGCTGCCGCATGTTGCCCAAGACGCCGTCCGGCAGGCGAAAGCAACAGCCGCAGCAGAAGGTGGGAGAAGAGTAACGAACGGTAGGGCGCCGCCTTCTCTTGAGGATAGGGATGAACTTTTGCAGAACGGGCGCGAAGCCGCGATGGTTGCCAAGAAAAGACCGTTCCGGAATTTCGTCCTGAGCTTCTTCATCATACTAGCGACGGTATTCTTCGCGCTTGGTGTGATCCTGCCGGTTATACGATTCACAACCGTTTATGTCTGGAGTGCCGAGCACTCAATCGTGACGATCATCTGGGCACTGTATGAAGATGGCGAGTTGTTCTTGTGCGCTGTCCTTTTTATCTTTTCGATCCTATTCCCATTCATGAAACTTTTCTACCTACTCACCCTTGTCACTTCGCCTGATATCAGCCCCGAGTTCCGGCAAAAATCGATCTCGACGATGGAATGGCTGGGACGCTATTCGATGACCGACGTTATGGTGCTCGCCTTGATGATCTTCTACATCAACTCGTCGGGTTATACAGAAGCCATCGTGCAGCCGGGGGTCTACTTCTTCGCCGCATCCGCATTGATGACGATGTTCGCATACGGCTGGGCCAATACCACTGCACCCAGGCCGGTCCGACTTGCGGCACAGAACGCCGCTCACACGGGCGGCCTTGGCGAGACGCCGCGCGCAGAAATTGAAAGTCGCGCCTGAAAAGTTCGCCCATCGGCAACAGACCGGCTTCCTGCAGCAAATTCTCAGCGCACCGCTGTGTTGCCACCTGCAAGTGAGATGCTCTTGACCAGCGCGAAGACCGGCACTCCGGGGGCAAGTCCTAGATCGGCGGCGGAACGCCTAGTCAATCGCGCACGAATAAGCCCACCGGAGATTTCGACGAGTGTCTCGGCGAATGGGGTGTCGGGCTCCTCGACAACTTCGACGATTTTGCCTTGAAGGATATTGCGGGAACTCACTTGCTTGGGCCGCTCCTTTGCGAGGATTACATCGCGGGCGCGAACGCGCAGCCGCACCTGCGCTCCTGGGTCGGCGTCGATCATCGGCACGTAGATCGATGCACCACCCAGGCTTAGTTCCGATAGCCGGTATTCAATGTCATGCTTGACGATGGTTGCACCTAGAACAACGCCGGCTTCAAAGCGGCCGGTTGCCGGTCCCAGATCGAGGCGGGCCAGCGTTTGGTCGACAGGACCATCGGCAACTTTTCGTCCTCTGGAGAGAACAATCATGTTGTCGGCAAGGTAAGCAACTTCATCAACGGAATGCGTGACATAGATAACTGGAACGCCAAAGTGTTCCGGTAGGCGAGCTATGTAGGGAAGGATCTCTGCCTTGCGCTGCGTATCGAGAGCCGAGAGGGGTTCGTCCAACAAGAGTAGCCGCGGTCGAGTCAGAAGTGCGCGGGCCACTGCGACGCGTTGCTGCTCGCCACCGGACAGTGACTCGGGGCGGCGCTCCAAAAGGGGCTCTAGATCGAGATGCCCTATAACTGTGTCGATGTCGGTGACAGATGCCCGGCTGCGCGAACGGGCCTCTGCAAATGTGAGGTTACCAACGACATTCAGATGCGGGAAGAGCCGGGCATCTTGAAAGACGTACCCGACTGCCCGTTCATGAGGAGGCACGAAAATCCGCCTCGGCTCGTCGCTTTGCCAGGCTACTCCATCGTAGGTGACATGACCGTCGGCACGAGCTTCAAGACCTGCCAAAACTCTAAGAACTGTCGTCTTGCCGCTGCCGGAGTGGCCAAACAGTGCCGTGATGCCGGCAAGGCGCATGTCGTGGGCAAGTGCCACCTGAAAGTCGCCATGGTTCAGGCGGAATCGAAAGGTCAGGACCGGATTATCCGACATTGAGCGGAGCCTTCCGGTTCAGGGCATAAACCGCGACAAGCACGGTGAACGAGAAGACCAGAAGTCCTCCAGACAACAAATGCGCTTCGGCATAGTTCAATGTCTCGACGTGTTCGTAGACGGCAATCGAGATAACCTTGGTGCGCCCCGGGATATTGCCGCCAACCATCAAGACAACACCGAATTCACCGATTGTGTGGGCGAATGTCAGGACGCTTGCGGTGAGGAACCCGCGCGTCGCCATTGGGGCGGCCACCGAGAAAAATGCATCTCGCTTGTCGGCACCGAGGGTGGCGGCGGCTTCAAGCGGTTCGCGGCCAATTGCTTCGAATGCGGTCTGCAACGGCTGCACCATGAAGGGGAGTGAATAGAGCATCGATGCCATTACAAGACCGGAAAATGAAAAGGCGAGCGTCGATCCGGTCAGGGTCACCCAGAAGCCACCTAGTGGGGCGTTCGGGGAAAATAGAATGAGCAGATAGAAACCAAGCACAGTCGGTGGCAGCACAAGCGGCAGTGCCGTTATCGCTTCAACAATTGGTTTTACTCGCGAGCGGGTGTGTGCCAGCCACCACGCGAGAGGCGTGCCTATTAACAACAACAACACCGTTGTAATGCCGGCGAGCGCCAAGGTGAGCAGGACGGGTCCAAG
>JAJFHK010000301.1 GCA_021775655.1 Filomicrobium sp.
AAAGAAGAAGGGAAAGATGATAATTGGGACAACAACAGTAACCCATCCATACGGAAATCGGACGGCATAAGCGGCAATGGTCCCGGCAATCGCGCCCGACGCACCAAGGGCTGGAATTGTAGACGTCAGATTGAAGAGCGCATGAGCACCACCTGCAAGAAGGCCCGACCCAATATAAAGCAATAAGAACCTTAGTGGCCCAAGGCGGTCTTCCAGCGCCCGTCCGAAGATCCAAAGTGTCCAAAGGTTCAGTGCTATATGTAAAAATCCACCATGCAGGAACATGTTGGTCACAAACGGTAGGAAATCGAGGCTCGCGAGGCCGTTCTCACTTGCCCATGCCGGATCAAAGTAGCGCCGCGGCACGAGCGCATACTCCAACAAAAACTGCTTCGAGACGGCCGAACCAAGCGATAGCTGGTAGGCAAAGGCGCTGAGATTCGCAGCAATAATCGCCCATACAGCCAAGGGCTTCGAGCGGATGCTCACCGTATCTCCAATTGGGAACAACCGAATGGATCTCCTCTTAGGTTTAACCAGCGGCGGTATTTATCGGTTCGTTCGATTGCACCAAACCCGAACTATCAACGCTGTACGGACATTGGACGTTCCATTTTTCTGGCTCCTGTCAGTTCGCATCCGTTATGTTCGCCAGTAAAAGTTTAAGGCCAGCCAAGCCTTCGCTTGACGACCCCTATTTGCAATCGCGAGGATGTCACGAAGCTGCCAGAGAGGTAGTGATAAAGGAGCTTCGCGGGCGCGAATGTAAAAATTCCGTTCGTAAATGGGCGGGATTCGGGGTGCGTAGTGGTTTCATGGGAGGGGTGCAATGCCGGAAAAGCCGCGGATCACCGGACGAAAAACAGTCTGGGAGCACGACACCAAGAAATTTCGCGTCGACGAGATCACCGTTGAACAGGTTGGTGCCCCGACAGCACATTGGGCATCCTTTGAGCGCGGTGATTCTGTTGCGGCCTTGATCGTCAACACCGACACCAACCATGTGATCCTGGTTCGCCAATTGCGTCCATCCATCGTGGAATTAGAAGGCTCGACCGACGGAATTGTTGAAACCGTCGCCGGAATGATTCGGCAAAACGAAGTTCCTCTGCGTTGCCTGCAAAGGGAGATCGAAGAGGAAACCGGTTACAAACTGGCATTCGATCCGGTCAGCAGTTCTCTCGGTAGCACCGAACACATTTGTGATTTTTACACTTCTCCCGGCGGCTCCTCAGAACGCGTCTTCCTTTATTATGTCGCTATAAATGGGAAGACTGAAAAGGAGTTCGGTGGTGGCATAGCAGAGGAAGGCGAAAGCATCGAGCTGGTTCTCATGCCGATTGACGAATTTTTCGAAAAGATCGACAGAGGCGCATTCCACGACGCCAAAATCATGATCGCGGGGCAGTGGCTCGCCAAGCGCTGGGGCAATCGCAAGTCCAGCGAACACATCAAGCAGGAATTCACTCTGCAAACTGATCTGACGGCCAAACCCGGCCGCCATCCGCGCATTGTCGGCTACTACACAACCGATATCGGGGAGGTCAACAACGTTGACGTCTGGGTTAATTCATCCAACGCCGAGTTCCTGATGGACACGATCTACCATCAGACACTGTCAGCCCGAATCCGGACACTCGGCGGGAAGCGATCAGGCGATGTCATGGTTGAGGATACGATTCAAGAACTCCTGTCCCGCCGGCTGGGCATCGGGAAGGGCTTGGACATTGGCAATGTCCTCGAAACGGCACCCGGTGAACTCGACCGCGAACACAATGTGCGCTGCCTCCTCCACGTTGCAAGTGTCAAAGCCCGCATCCGGCCAGATGGTTTTGCAGCCCATATTACGAGCCTTGCTGACTTGCAAATGTGCGTTGTCGGGGTGCTCTCAAAATGCGACGAACTCAATTCGCGGATGTTCAGCCTGAATCGCATTCGCGGTCCTTATAGATCGATAATTTTGCCGCTGTTCGGCGCAGGCGTTGACCGCGATCCGACGGTTCTAAAGACAAAGAAAATTTGTGAGGCGCTCATCCCAACGGCCGTCAAATACCTCCAGGAGCATCCGAGATCGAAAATCGAGAGAGTTTATTTTCTCGCTTTCACGCCGAGCGAAATTGAGATTTGCGACAGCGTGCTATCCCGCATTGCGGACCTTAAACGCATCAAGATCAACGAACCCGACAGTGAGGCCGAACCACCCGTCACAATCGACGCAAGTGAGATTGTCAGCGCCTCAGCCAACGTCGTGCCCGCTTCGAATTAAGAGCAAACAATGATTTATTTCAAAGCGGCCACCCAATCCTTCGACAACTCCGGCCAATTTCTCCGACGCCTTCAGGGCTCGGTGCTCCTATCACCCGTCTTCATCTCGCTGGCTTTGTTCGGGTTTCTCATCACGAGCGGCCAAATCGCTGAGATTCTAATCTACGTCGTCGAACCGCAAAACGCGCGATGCTCGATCCATTTAATCGGTGGATTTGCGGCAATGACGCTGCTCGCGCTTGCTGTATTCTATGGCTACTTGTCGGGCTGCGTGATCCTGCGTAAAGCGGGGATCGGCTATGGAAGCTCGCTGTTCTACAAGGCGTCGGTCGAACTACAACGCGATCGGCAGATTGTTTGGTGGCGCAATATTCTAGCATTTCTTTGTGCCGCGATCCCGCTCTTTGCAATCGGCCGAGTCTTCTTTTTGGCATCAGAGCAGGTCGCACTTCGAACCGAACGCCGAACTGACGGTTCATTAATTCCACCTCTTGAACCCGATGCGGCATCCTGGCTTTCTCGCCAACTGTGTGCAACCTCCGCCCCTGACCTCGCCGCCCATTTATCATACCTGGGTTGGATTTGGTTAGTTGCCAGTTCCATCGCCGTCGTCGCGATTTTGATAACAGCTCACCTCAATCTCCACCTTTCCAAAAGCTCGCTTCAGCTAACGAGGCGGATGACTCGCACGCGAAGTGGATGGGGAATTTCGTTGCTCGCTATCGCGACGCTTGTTGCCCCCATCCCCCTCATGCTTTGGGCACCCCAGACCCACGAAGAACTCTATCTCTGGCTGGGCCCGCTTGCCACAATAGGTCTCGTCTTAATGGCGACTGCTTGGCTTCTGTTCTTTATCGCCGAACAATCCAAACGACGCGGTGTCCCATTCTTCCTCATTATGTTCATTCTTGTCTTCGGATTAGGCCTGTGGAAGTGGGTATCAACCGCAACGGACAAGGTTGGTGCAGCCAGCAATTTCGCGGCCTCAAACTCTGCAGGCCGTTTCGCTCCAGCACGAATCCGAGCGGCCGACGGAGAGGCGGCTCCATCGGAATTTTCAAGCAAGTTCATGGAGTGGATCGGGGCGAGACAAGAGCAATCCAACGACGGTAAACCCTTTCCCGTTTACATCGTTGCTGCCCCCGGAGGTGGGATCTACGCAGCATCCTTCATCACGAGTTTTATGGCGCGAATGGAAGCCGAGTGCCCCGGATTTTCCGAACACGTTTTTGCAATCAGTGCAGTTTCGGGAGGCTCGATCGGATCCACACTCATCAATGCCGCCATGGCTGCTCCGCTACGCAACGCGCCGACCGAATGCCCAGTCCAGAAAATCAGCGGTGAACCGCAAATCGACCCTAATGGTCAGGATCGCATTCAGCGGCTGAAAAAGGTCGTCGCAAGAGACCATCTTTCTCCAACGATCGCTACGACGGTACCAGACATCATTATCAAGCTACTCCAGATAGGTGCTTATGAATTACAAGAGCTGGCCTACAAATTCGGTGGCAGCGAAGGCCCCGCCCCTAAGGCACCGCAGATGAATGGCGGGCGAGCAGAGGCGCTCGAACTGAGCTTTAAGAATGCGTGGAGGCAGGTTTTGCCTCGGCCGAAAGATGCAAAATGTAAGGTCAATTGCAATCCACTTAACGCATATTTTCAGGCGCACTGGGAGCCGAAAATCAACGCTGCGCCCGCTCTCATTCTGAATACAACATGGGCGGAAACGGGAGCCAGGATTGCATTCTCACCCTTCTCGCTCAGAAACGTCGGTGACGACACGCTTTTAGCCATCGCGGATCTGGAAAAACCGCAGCTCACCTTCAATCCACTTCTCGAACCCCGCAGCGAGGTGCAACCGATCGAGCATGCAAGCCTGATCGAAGCAGCGGTCGTCAGCGCGCGCTTCCCTGCTGTGCTACCTGCAAAAGTAATCAACACAGGAAAGCTGTGGTGGAACTTTGTTGACGGCGGATATGCAGATGCTTCTGGAACGACAACAGCCCTGGAAATCTACAAGGCGATCGATCAACTGCGCGACAAACCAGACATCGACCTCAAATTGCTAATCATCACCGAGTCGGGTGGAAACATCGGCTTCGATACGGGTACGCAGTCTCAGTCGGGCGCCGGCCTCGTTCATGCCATCTCCCCGATCACGACACTTCTTACTATTCGTGAACAGATTTCCCGACGCGCAGTTGCCCGCGCTCTCAAGGAGCTCGGCGAAACCGCGAACTCCAAAAGAAGGTGTTGGAAAATAAAGCGTGTGGTGCTTGATCCAAAGGAACTGAATCTGCCACTCGGATGGTTGCTTGCGCGTCATACTGTCGATTCGATCGATCGTAAGATGGCCTTAAATAACAAAGTAGCAATCGACGCAATCAAAGCGAACTTGACCGGAAAGGGACCGTGTAGTGAAGAGCCGCCGTGGCAAGAATAATGCTCGGCTCCGGCATGCCAGGCAACGGAGAACAGCTAAGACCCAACTCGGACTTTCCGCGCTCGGTCGTTCACAGCTCTAGTCCAACGATCACCTCACCAAGGTAGCCGGAATCGGCCGCCCCGCTGGCCTTTATGGTTTGTGCTGCAAGCTGTTTGGGCGTGTTGTCCGCGAATATGCCGTCACGGTCGAGTTCGGTATTCTCAAAATTCCCGATACTCGAAACGTATGTAGTGTTCTTGGAGTAAGCCGCGCGACAAACGTCAGCAGGCACGGCCAGCTGCGATGTAAGTATCCGGTTCCTGTAGTCCGTTGCCTTTTCGAGACTTGGATAAACTTCGAAATGCATGTGTGGAAAACGGCCCTGGTAACAGCCTGGTACAATTGTCGTGAATTCAACCCAGCCGTCTTGATCGCTGACGCCAACTCCTCGTAGGTAGGAATGATCAGGCAGATTGTAGATGGAATAATTCCCTTCGGCGTCGCAGTGCCACAAATAAACTGCACAGTTCGCAACCGGGGCGCACGAATTTTTGACGTCAAGCAGTTTCAACTTCAGCTCCATTGGTACGCCATCTGCCGGCTCACCAGCGTCCCCCAGGTCAAACCTCAAATCCTTCCTTTTGATACCGCTGTTGGCCAAAACATTGGACAGCGTCCCGTGCGCATTATTGGAACCATCTGCTGGAAATGGACCCGCCGTCTCAGTAGGGTGAAGGACGCACTCGCCACCATCCTCGGCCATGGCAATCTTTTCCGGCTGAGGTTGTGACATCCCGGGAATCCAATCGCAGGCCGAAAGAACGCCGGCTGCGGCTGCGACGCTACCCGCCAATAAAAATTGCCGCCTTTCGAATATAGCCTGCAAATCTTGCTGCAACCCCGCATGGTGATCAGATCGTTTCGGCATGTTGTCCCTCAGCTTGAGCTTGGCCACCCGCAATCATCCGGCCGAGCGTTCTTTCCTTGTCGATGAAGTGGTGTTTCAGTGCCCCAACTACGTGGACCGCAATCGCGGCGAGCAGAAGTTTTGCACCAACCGCGTGCGCAAAATAGCCGATCCCGGCAAGCACCTCATTCCGTTCAAATGCCGGGATTGTTATCAGGCCGGAAACGGGCATGATCACGACACCTGCCAGCAACACCCAATGTACCGCATGAGCCAGATTTTGTTGCCACACCGGCATTGTCCTTGCTGGATTGGGGAAGCCTCGCACAACCCGATAGCCAACACGCCACACAGCAACGAACAGGAAGACAGCACCGATTGCCTTGTGCAGCCCGATAAGCGGTCCCCTTGTTTCTTTGGCCAACTCGATATTCTCCAGAAATAGGCCGAAGCCAAGCATCCCCAGCATGACAATTGCCACGACCCAATGATTGAAACGCGACACGGTATCGTATGCACCGCTGCTCTGAGCCAGCGTTAAGATTGTCCTCTTGCAAGTGCATGAGCGGGAATGCGCGGCATTTGGGGGCCGCCGCTGGCGATTACAGCCGCTTGACTGGATCGGCCAACGTCACGACCGTTCGTGATCCGAGAAGAAGATCTATACCGTTGATCCGAAGATCTTGATCTGTGTCCGTCGCTGCGAATTCAACGTTTGCAACGTCCAGCATTTCTTTGCGGCTGATGGATCCGTCGGAATTCAGGTCCCATTCTGAAAACAGAGTGTTTTTGGCTTGAATGTAGGTCGCTTTGATCCCGCGCAGGTCCGCGAGCCACTGGAATCCAGCATCCCATTGCATGAACTCGCTGCGCTCCATGAGGCCGTTGGAATCCGAATCCATGAAGACCTGGGCAAATTGCGAGAACAATTCGACTTCGGAGCGTGTGATCGATCCGTCGTGATTTTCATCCATGATCGCTGCCAAGTCGCGCACAACAGTGACAGCTTCCGCGTCGACGGGCATAGTTGTAGCGGGCAGGCTGAACGGCAGGGTCAGAGTCGCTGCCAGAAGCGGCCCACGTAGAATATTGCTGATCATCTCGTTCTCCATTTCTATTTGGAGAAAGATATCGACCATCTCGATCTTGTATCTTTCTGGAAAGATAACTAGAAAGGCGATATCTTTCCAGCAAGACAATATTTTGTGAACGCATGCGCACATTATGTCCGCACCCTCGCGACGAGGATCGCAATGAGCACTGAACAGACCATAGACGATATCCGCACCAACTGGCCGGATGCGGCCTCTCCCCAAATGGAATGTCTGCTTCTTATTCAGAGAGTTGCACGGCTGCTGAAGGAGAATGCGCAGGAGGTCGTCAGTACCTTCGAACTGAGCTTCACAGAGTTTGAGGTCTTGGCTGCTCTGCGGGCGTCGCAGCCTCCGCACAAACTTCTTCCGACAGAACTCTACGATGCGATGCTCATTTCATCGGGTGGTCTGACCAAGGTGTTGAAGTCGCTCGAAATGCAGGGCCTGATCTCCCGCCCTGATCATTGTGGCGATCGGCGTCAACGCCCTGTCGCGCTTCTGCCCAAGGGACGCAGACTCGCTGAGCGGGGGTTGAAGATGATTTTAGCGGCGGACGAAGAAGCAACTATGGCTGCATCGATGACGGATGCGAACTTCCGACGGGTCGCGGCAATGCTGCTGCGGCTTGCATCTTCTTTGGAATCCGCCCAGGGCATTCCGGATGGGGCATAAGTTCTTACAAAGTTTCTTCCGATTCTGGCCATCTCCGTTTTGCACCATCAAGCAATTGTAACCACCGGAGCAATACTGGGCCAGTTGAGCAGTGGCGATTGGGCCATTGCGCCGGTGGTTACACCCAGGCATTCACTTGCGATAATTAAGGGCCGAACCACATTGACGCGGCACCTCGTAGACGGGTACCAGTAGTGAACTTGGCATTTTGGAGATATTCGGGGACTGACGTGCAAACAACCCATCGGCTCGCATCGTTGTTCATTGCTGCCCACGAAGGCACCGCTCGACATATGTTGAGTAAAGTGGGACTACGGCCTTCGCGGCAGCGCATCGCGATGTGTGGTCTGTTGTTTGCTGGCGAGCACCGGCACATAGCGGCTGACGAACTCCATGAAGAGGCGAAGGCGCATGGTATCGCAATGTCGCTGGCTACAGTCTACAACGTGCTCAAACAATTCGATGATGTAGGTCTCATTCGACGAATCGCGGTTCCAGGCGATCGGCATTATTACGACACGAACGTTGGCGACCATCACCACTATTTTATCGCCGAGGAAGGCCGGGTCGTTGATATGCCGGTCGGCGATCTATTGATCACGAACATGCCAGAACCTCCCCAAGGTCGGAAGATATCCAAGATCGACATTGTCGTGCACCTTGAACCTGAAGCGCGACCAGTGCTGGACAGCAAAGACAAGTAGCCAACTATCCGGTGATTTTGCTGAGATGGTTGTCGAAGGCGATGCCCGGAATTGTTCGCTTTCCCTCGCTGCTTTCGACTGTGCCTTCGATGGCGAAGCTGCCCAAGCCCGATGTCAGTGCGAAGCCTGATTCACCTTTGGAGGCGACACCGCAGGCATCGCGTTCAATCCGTTCCTTGAGAATAGTCCCGTGCTCAGCGTCAATGAAGAGTGTTCGGCCGGCTCGTGGTGCGGTTACTGCGACAAGGCTGCCGTCGGCATTCGCAGCAACCGACCCGATGTAGCCTTTTAGGGCAGATCCAAGATCATGCGGCGCGGCTGAGAAACGAATTGGTTTGTCGAGACTTGCATGACCGACCAGCCAAGGTGCCTCATCGATCGAACCCTCCCACTGGCCTCCGAACCAAACGTTACCGGCCGCGTCATAACAAAGGTGACGAAGCGAAAGTTTGCGCATCGCAGGGCTGGTTTCGTGCCGTGAAAGTAGATCGCCCGTAACTCTATTAATGAAAACAAGCGAGGGACGCATGGTCGAAATGTTGAGTTTTGCGCGCCCTGCGGCTGGATGGGTTTCAATTCCACCATTGGCAACGCACAGCGTTTTTCCATCAGGCATCAGGAGAATGTCGTGAGGCCCAATCCCATACGTTTGGATTTCGCCGACGCGGTGAAAGCCTGCATCGACCTCATAAATACCCAGCACGCCCTTCGCATTCTCAAAATCGTTCTCGGTTGCATAAAGAAATCGGTCATCCGTAGAGAAGACTCCATGCCCGTAGAAATGCCGGCCGGGTGGCGGCCTAAAAATCTCTGGCGGACTTAGTTCATCCAAGTTGAATGCAACCGCGAACCTTCCCGGGCGGCGAGCAAACGCTATGCCTTTCTTCTTATTGTTGGAAACAGCGATGTCATGGCCGCGTCCTTCAAGTGGAATTACACGCGTCGGGGTTCCATCTTTGGAAAGCAGGACAATAGCATAGCGGCCGTCAGCAAGTCTTGCAGCAGACGCAAATGTAGCGTCGGACAATGGTTCACCAGCCTGCAAGCCGTCCCGTGGCGCTAGAGCAAGCGTCGCGGTTCCCAGCAGCATGAATTGTCTACGATCAATCTCCATCAAGTTCATTGAAGCCTATAAAGAGACCTGCAGCCGGAGCAATCTTCTGGCCTACGATCTGGTTGATCTCGTCAGTGTAGAATTTTAGACGGCGCAGAGGAGCCGTCTCCACGGTGCCCGCGCTAGCCATATCTTTTGGTAAAGCCACCTGCTGCACTTCTCGATCCATGGAAACGAACACATTTCGTATCCAACCTGACATCGACTTGCTGCCGGACTCTTCGCTTTCCACAACCGATACAAATTCATCCAGTCGCAGAACTTCGTGAAGCTGTCTGATTGAGGCTAGCTCTGCCATAAGATATTGCTTCGATAGCCCTGCGCGTTCGAATGGAAGGCCTGCCCATTTCTTGCCTGCCTGGACAGCATCCTGCCAAACGATGATTTGACTTTCCCTGATGGACTTTACCGCGGCAAGATAAGATTTGACGATTTCGGATGCCGCCTCCGCATCCGTCTTGTAGAGGTCGTTATCAGGACCAGGAGACAGCATCAGGTTGCGCCACCCCGACGGCCCCTCCCAATCTTTCCGCATCTCCAAGGCTTGCACGCTAATGTTGCGAGCAATTGCCTCGGCCAGCCAACAACGAAATCGATTCTGCTCGGGAGACAGTTTTACGCGACTTGGAAACAGTAGAATTCCCAGCGCTGGCAGTCCTTGGATCGCGACAGATTGTTCAGAAATTGCCTTGGCTGAGAGAAGGCCGCTATCCTGCTGTGCAAGAACACGACGCATTTGCCTGCGCACAATACCGCGTGGATCGGGCAAGAATGCTATTCGCGTGGCCCGGTCCCGCTTGCGCGCCGGTCCAACTAGATCTGTGGCGACTCCAGCCCAGGAAGCAACCGTATCGGCGAATGCATCCTGGAGCTGTTGGACCGGCTTTGCGTCTCCATTGAGACAATCGTTTGAAACCGCTTCGGGAAGCAGCTGTGCACTCTTATTGAATTCGTCCAGTCGCGGTAGAATGTGTTCATCGATGGCCGCTTTGATCATTTCTTTATGAGTGGGAACGCCGGCCTGCACTCTGGTTGGCCCCACACAAGCCCCCGCGATCAGGAGCGCGCTGAGAATTATTGGAAGCGACCGCACAAATCGGAATGTACTCTGCGTCATCCAACGTCGTCTGCTGAATCTGCGTTCAGGACCCCATAGTTTTCAACGCCCATCTTATTTAAGAGGTCAATCTGCGTTTCGAGAAAGTCGATGTGGCCTTCTTCATCCGCCAGGAGTTCCTCAAAAACAGCCATCGAGACATAATCTTCTTTGTCGCGGCACACTGCACGGCCCTTCATGTAGTGCTCTTTGGCGATGTATTCTCCTTTCAAGTCACAATCGAGAACTTCGCCCACGTTTTTACCAATCATCAGCGGTGAGACGTGCTGCAAGTTCGGGTGTCCCTCGAGAAAAATAATCCGCTCAACAATTTTGTCAGCGTGCTGCATCTCTTCGATGGATTCTGCACGCTCCTTTTTGGCAAGCTTCGTGTATCGCCAATCCTCAAGCAGACGATAGTGCAGCCAGTACTGATTGACCGCTCCAAGCTCAAGTTTCAGCGCTTCGTTGAGCGCATCGATGACTTCTTTATCACCCTTCAATGTTGCACCCCTGAGTATTGATCGCTGAATGGCAGAATTAGCGTTCATTCCTGACAGTGCAAGTCAAGAAGCGCCCGCTTGAAACTCGTTGTCCCAGACGATCGCAGGGGTACGAAGGGCTTACTCAACTTGCGACACAATTTTTTCGCCCGCTCACAGGCACCGTGGCTAATGCAGTCAATAGGGCAGAAGACGACATCACAACGCGTCACCAAGCTGTCAATCAACTCTTCAGTCTGCTCCAGACCTCCATCATGATGCATCATTTCCGCATTGGCCTGCCGAGCGATATCGCGCAAGTGCTCCATGCTTCTCTGACGCCCTCCAAGATAGAGCACAGTGCGCGGCGGCAAATCCAAGACGCATGCATCGGCCCCAGGACAATTCGAGTCTACCTT
>JAJFHK010000302.1 GCA_021775655.1 Filomicrobium sp.
GGCGTCTCTATCGACCCATCGGCACGCACGCGCTCGTCAGCACCAATAACCTTCGAATAGAGCATCGACGGCTTGACGATCCGCCGCGCAAAGATATCGGGGCGCGCCTGATAACCGATTTCCAAATGGTCTTCGAGCCCCGCCGTCGTCACAAGCAGCGTCGACTCGCCCTTGCGTTCCAGCAATGCGTTGGTCGCAACCGTCGTACCCATCTTGACGTTGGCGATACGCTGCGAGGGCAGGGCTTCTCCTTGCGCCACGCCCAGCAAACGGCGGATACCTTCGAGCGCCGCATCCTCATAAGCACCTGGGTTTTCGGAAAGCACCTTGCGCGCGTGCTTGCGCCCTGCGGGGTCGACACCAACGATGTCGGTAAAGGTTCCGCCCCTGTCGATCCAGAACCGCCACTTGCCATCGGCTAGGCTATCGGAATTCGCAGCATCTTCAGCCATTCGCTCGCACTCGCCCCTTCGCGCGCCGATTGTGGGCGCAAGGTTCAAAATAGGTCAACGAGTTGAGCTAAGTGGACAGTATCAGCCCGTCAATTGCAGGCTGCATCTATTGCTAGCGCGCGTCGGTCTGGACAATGCCAAAAGCAGCTTCGCCAATGAAGCCGTTAATCAGCACTTCGGTTCGTCCGCCATTAGACCAAAAAGCAAGCACCGCCGCTGCAGCGACTGCTACGAGAAGGCTTTTCAACTTATACCTCCCTCCCCACACGACTTAATTCGGCGGGGACACACATTTCCTCCAAATGCAGCCCTGACGGCGTTGGTGCTCCCACAAGCACTCGCCACTCTTATACTTTGGGCTCACTGCACTTTAAGTCCGCTATAGTTGCCGCGTCAACGCGGCACTCCAAGTTGTCCTATGACTTTTCAGCAATCTGAAGAGATATTGCTCACGGGGTCTCGGGTGAGCCAACTCTGTGGATGTCTATCGGTCAGTTTTGTCCATGGCGCTGGCAACGACGCTGATTGAAGACAGGACGGAAATTCTTGGAAGCGAAGCAGGTAGGATTTAGGTGGTGCTCTTGCTACGCAATACCGTCCCTCGCCGGCATTGCGTAGCAAACGCACCACCTGAATCCTAAGTGATTTCAGCGTCTTTTTCTAAGATGGGCGCATGGCAGACCCATCTATTCAGAACTTAGTCGTTGAACGTAGGGCGCTGCGAAACCGTATTTCTCGACTAAACCGTGAGTTGGCGGCAACTCAAAGCCGTTTGGCTCTCTGTGAAGTCAAGTTGATCTGCCACGGGTACGACATCAAAGCTGCGGATGCGCGAACACATCCGAAGAAATGGTTCGCAGGTCGAAATCTTTGGCGACGTGCAATCAGGCTATTACGTTCCGAAGCACAACCCATGACGGAACTTGAAATTGCTACTCAGCTAGCATCAGAAGACGGCCAAGATCTCAACACTCCATACCGAAAGCGAACAGCACAAAGAAGGGTAAACCGCGCGCTCTATCGGGCACTTAATAAGCCGGGGTTTCCGATATCGGTTGAAACCGCTGACGGACAACGGTTTTGGAGTCTTGAGACGCCGTAGTCAGGGGATTTCTCGTAGCCGGAGGGCATGGCGGGGAATTGCATTGGAATGCAGGTGCCGTAGTCTGGCACCTGCATTTTGTCTTTAGTGTTTACGCCGTCAGCACTTTTTGCACTTCATTGGGCAGCTTCTCAATCACCTTCAAAAAGTTCCGATTGACGCCACTAGGCTGACGGCGGCCTTGTTCCCAATTACGAAGAGTAGCAAGAACAAACCCAAATCGGTCGGCGAACTCTGTCTGCGACAGACCCATGCGCATCCTAACCGCCTTGACGTCGACTGGGCACTCTACGCGTACTATGCTGACAACGCGCTCTGCGTTATCTCCTTGCGCATGTCTAACCGCGTCTCGTAGTCCCTCTATCAAGCTGTTGTCTGTCATTACCCGCTCCCTTCAACGCTTAAAACTTTCGACCTTTACACTTACCTTGGAAGTAGCTTTGCTGCCCTCTATAACGCGTAAATGAGCCCGCCGTTTCACTGGGTCGGTAAGGTCCGACTTGATGGCGGCAATTGCGGCTCGCGCCTCTTTCTTTTCCTTAGCGCTGAGCGTTTCTTTTTCGTTCTTTGCGTAAACTCCCATGAGGTACAGCGGAACTTCATCGTCCATATAGTAATAGATGACTCTCGCGCCGCCACGCTTGCCCTTGTTGTTGTCCCTGGCCCAGCGGAACTTTCGAAGACCGCCGGTGCCTGGGATCAAGTTCCCCAGCTCCCTGATCTGCGCAACTTCCTCTTTCAGTTGCTTCTTTTCTGCTTCGCTGAGTAGCTTTTTTGCTGCTCGTGTAAATGGTTGCGTCTCCACAACGAATATTTCTACCCATTGCGGCTCGTCTTGGCCCGCTTTGGATGCAGACGCTTCTGTTTCGGCCATTTCCAGCCCCCGCTGTCGCCGGTTTCAAGGTGCGCCGCCCCCAAAAGCGCTTTTCTCTTGAATATACGCCATTGACGCAGTAAGTCAATGGCGTACTAAGCCAGTGGCGTACTATGCCACTGACGTACTAACAATTTGTTAATTTTGTGTCCGCTGCCAGTATCCTTTCCACTGACGCGAGACCGGATGAGCCAGACCTAGAGCAACAACCTTGCGCGCTAGCGTTCCGTTATCCTTGCGGCGGTTGTCTTCAAGCCAAGCGGCGTGCGCTGCGTAGGCGTGCAGGTAGCGCGCCGAGACGTGGTGGTGCTGGCCGGCGACCATCTTCCGCAACCTCGAAAAATACGACTCAGCTTGATTCGTGCAGGTTCCATTGAGGCTGTAGGCTTCGCTATGGTTGATCCGCTTCGTTGGATAGCGGGCTTCCAGCACATCCCAATGCGAGGCTTCGTCAGCGTGGATCTCGGTCCCAGTTTTTACCTGCTGTGAAACCGTTTCAATGCCGTCGGACTCGTGACGGTGGACGCTGGTCAGTGTGCGTCCGCCGCGCTCACGGGCAACCACAACAGCGCGGCGCTTGCCGGTCTGGTTTTCAACGAGGCGGCGATCTTTTCGTGACGTTTTCACGTTTTCAGGGCGAACATGTCCGCCGAAATAGGCTCCATCGACTTCAACCGTTCCATCGAGAATGACGCCCCATGACTCAGCCGACATCGACTCGCGCAGCTTGTGCGAGAGCACCCAAGCCGTCTTGTGCTGCACGTCGAGATCGCGTGCGAGTTGAAGAGCGGAAACACCCTTGGCAGAGTTCACGACAATCGCAATCGCACCGAGAATATCCGTGAAGGAAAGTTTCCGGCTGGCGAAAATCGTGTCGCTGGTGACGCTGAACTGACGATGGCACGCCTTGCACTTGAACTTGCGGCGCGTCGTGATCGTGTAAGCCTCATCATGTTCGCACTTTGGGCACACGGGCCTGCCGCCCGTCTGCGGCCAGCGAAGCTCGCAGAACAGCGCATAAGCCTTGTCCTCACCCATCGTGAAGACGTCCTTCAGCGAGAGCGTGCGGGCCTTGGCAAGCAGCAGAAATGGGGTCGCTTGTTTCTTGCACATCGTACTGTCTCCGTTACGTATGTAACGTAGATAGTACGTAGATGCACTATGTACAAGGGCAAAAGTATCGCCTATATTACTTTTATCGCTGCTGAGGATACACAATGCCCGAGAAAACCGACTTCGAGGCCAAGGTCGCCAACATGCTCAAGGCCGAACTCAAGCGAAAAGGCGTCACCTACTCCCAGCTCGTTGAGAAGCTGGCCGAGATAGGCGTTGACGAGAAGGAAGTGAACGTTCGAAACAAGCTGGCACGAGGGAAATTCTCAGCAGCGTTTATGGTGGCATGTCTTACCGCAATAGGGGCGTCGACTTTGCGATTGGCTGACTAGGGGGTGCGCCGCGCTTCTTGAGATAGGAGTCGATCCGCATGAGTTCTGCGCGCATAGAGATCCGCGCTTCATGAATGTCTACTCGCGCCTTGTTCCACTGGTCGAAGAAGCGGAGGATTTCTCGTCCAAATTCTGACGAATAGTCATCGACCTTCTTGATATCGTAGTCGCTCGGAGTCCATGCTTTGTGAAGTTTTAGATCGCTCTCTCGTCTGAGTGATCTCTCAATAACAACGTCTAAACGCCCTAGACAATCCGTTATCTCCTTGAGTGCTACCAACAAGTTACTCTCGTCTTGAAGCGTGGCTTCATCTGGATTGAAAGCGTCCCATTGCTCCAGGAATTTTAGCCTGGACGAATTGTAGTCATTCTTCAACGACTCGAATTTCTTTAGGTCCTCATTGAGGACGTGATAGCGCGCAATCATCCTCTCAATTGCAGAGTGGTCCGGCTTCTTTCCAAAGGCATGCTTTATTCGTTCTTCAGCCCAATCCCACAATCCAAAAATTGCGGCGCCAACAGCCACACCAAATCCAAACGGACCAACAAGAAAGCCCCATGCACTACCGAGCCACTCCATCATTGGGTGTCCCCAAATACGGTCGAGCCCATTGTCAGCAGCCCAGTTCTCAATATTGAACCGCAAAAGCGTTCGAGTAGCGTCCGCAATGACGAAACCCAGGTAGGTAAGAATAAAGATAATCGCTGTCTTCCAGCGGTTCTTCTTGAGCAAGATATGGCCTCCCGACTCACCCCTGAGCCGAAGGACGATAGCATTTTCCGGCACAAGGTCATGATTTGACCCCCGCATCGCCGGTCGAAAAACTTTTTGGGATCCCGCTTGAAGAGCTTGGTGCGTTTGCTACGCAATGCCGTCCCTCGCACCTCTTGACAACCACCCCCAGCCCTCCAATATCCTACAATGTTAAAGTTATTTACATTCACATTCGGCCCAACACGAACGTGCGTAGTGTTGGCAAGAAGGGGCCATCCCGGCCAACCACTTTTGCCTTCGGGCTGAAGGGACAACGCGAGCAGAGGGAAAGCGATGTCGGACGTAGTCGCCAAACTGGACGATTGGGGCCTGCCGGCCTGGATCACGGTCATGGTTCTGGGCTTCGTAATATTCTGGCCGGTCGGCCTCGCGGTCCTCGCCTACCTGATATGGAGCGGACGAATGGGTTGTGGAACGAAACGTCGGTTTGGCCGGTGGGGCCGCGAAATGCGCGCCCGCTGCAAGGGCGATCACCGCGAAGACTCTTTCTCCTCAAGCGGCAACGCTGCATTCGACGAGTACCGGCAAGAAACCATCCGTAGGCTCGAGGATGAAGAGCGCGAATTCCGCGACTTTCTTGAGCGCCTGCGCCTCGCCAAAGACCGTGCTGAGTTCGATGAATTCATGAAAGAACGCAAGTCGCGGCCGACACCTCCACCCCAGGACGGCAACCGTAATGGCAACGGTCCGGAAAACTTCGGCGGCGCAGTACCCCAAACGGGTTAATTCAAACGATCGACGCCGAGTGTCAAAACATCAAAAGGCCGGGAACATTCTCGGCCTTTTCGTTCGTTAAATTATCAAGCGCCATAACCAGCAGCGAAATTCAAGCCTCACAGCTTCTTTGAAAACGAAAACGCTCCGCGTAATTCCCCTGCCTTGAAGCCGGTCGCCTGGTCCTCGGGGTAAAGCTTATCGAGCTGGGCCTTGACGTCGTCCTTGATATTGTCCCCATGGCAGTTGAGGCAGACCTTACCCGTTGGAATGGCACGCATGAAGCGGAATACCCTGCCGCCATCCGCTTCCTCGGTTTTGGCGTGTTGGACTTTCTTGATTTCCTTACCGGCGGCGAAATCGGCGACGAATTTCTCAAGCACCTTGCGCTCGTACTCATCAGGCGCATTGCCGGGATTGCGAACTTTCAGCGCCGTGCGCCGCAAGACCATTCCACCTTCTTCAGAAAGCGTTGCGGCAATCGATGGCGCAACCGTCTGGCACACCTCAATCGCCTTGACGAAACCACCCTCCTTGATGGCAGTTTTGAGTTCCTTGCGCAGGGTGCGCGTCATCTCGCCGACTTTGATGTTCGCGGCTTTCCGCAAATCAGCCAGCGTGGACTGGGCATCCTCAGCGAATGCTGGGACTGCCGACACCCACACGAGAGCTGCAAATATACCGGCCAAAATCTTGAAGTGAGTCATTCGTGTAGATCTCCTGATCGACTATACCGACGTTTGGCTATGTCGAAAGTTTTGATACCAAAGCACCAGCAGCGATAATACGCGGCGATATTAGAGAAGCCGAGGTCTATTGCACCAAAGTACATCACACGACATCGAACACACTCGCTCACTGACATTGTGCACAACCAGCATTTTCATGCATACTTGCGATTATGAGTTGCCTTTGCTCTGGTAGCTTGGCTTTGTCGAAGAATAGCATTGTCGATTTGCAATGGAACGTCGCTCTTATCGATTCAGTGCAGCCAGGACCCGCGGGGGATGGATATGACCAGTAATCACGCCTCCCAGCTTGCAGCAGTCCTGGAAGAGGAAATCGCCTCAGGTCAGCTCGGCCCAGGAACGCGTCTCGAAGAAGTTGTGCTAGCGGAGCGCTTCGGCGTCTCTCGCACGCCAATTCGTGAAGCGTTGCGACTGTTGTCGGCCTCGGGGCTCATCGAATTGCGCCCCAGGCGCGGGGCCGTCGTTGCCTCCCTCAGCCTCGACCGGCTGCTCGACATGTTCGAAGTCATGGCGGAGATGGAAGCAACCTGTGCCCGCTTTGCCGCCCGGCGCATGACCGACGCCGAACGTGAGACGCTCAAGCGCCAGCACATCACATGCGGCGAGAGTAGCGACTCCGGCGACAGTGACAAATACTACGAGGAGAATGCGGAATTTCACGCGCTCATCAGCCAGGGCGCACACAACGCGTTCCTGACCGAAGACGTGCAGCGCCTGCGCCGCAGATTACAGCCCTACCGGCGCC
>JAJFHK010000303.1 GCA_021775655.1 Filomicrobium sp.
TAGCGATGCACCGCTCATCCTCGTCAGCCACCAGGTCAATATCCGCACCCTCACCGGAGAGCCGACAAGCTCGGGACAAATCATCGTCGCGCAGCGTCGCGCCGATGGAGAAATCGTGGTACTTGGAAAATTGTAGAGGGGCCCCCAAAGGAGAATTGTCAGGCGCCGGATGCCGCGAAGCGATGGGCATCTTGCCCAACAAAAGCTGCGCAGTGTTGGTCCGCGAAGCCGCGGGCAAGGATTTTTATGGCAGATAATAAAACCAAACCCACCGATGCCGACGCTGATGCCTATATTGCAAGCATCGAAAATGAGCGGCGGCGTGAAGATGGCCTCGTATTATTAAAAATGTTGGGCCGAATCACAGGCTTCAAACCACAAATGTGGGGTGACAGCATCGTCGGCTACGGCCGCTATCGCTACACCTACAAGTCAGGCCACGGCGGCGAGTTTTTTCTGACCGGTTTCTCCCCCCGAAAATCGGCAATGACGATCTACGTCATGCCCGGTTTCAAGAAGTACGAAAAGAAACTTGCAAAGCTGGGCAAACACAAACACAGCGTCTCGTGCCTGTACATAAACCGCCTCGACACAATCAATCTCAAGATCCTGGAAGATATCGTCGCTGACTCAGTTGCACGAATGAAGGAAATGTATCCCGATTGGTCGAAACGATAGTGCAACCGTCTCTCAGGTCTTCCGCGCAGCAAAGCGGACGACATGTGCCAATCCCTGATGGCGCCCGCCGTCATCGAGTTGGACCCGCCCGGACAGGGCTTGGAGGATGTCTGCTTTTGGCAGACATGCCTCAATCTCATCGAGGTCATACATCAGGTCCGGCGAACCCGGCCCCAAGTCATCACCGGCACCAGCTTGTGCCTTTGCAAATCCCTCGACAATCAGCCACCCGCCTTCGCAAAGCGCCTGCCAACCAATTCGCAACGCCGAAAGTCTCACTGTCTCTGGTGCTTGCAGGTATAAGAGCAACACCGCCTCCCATCGCTCCCCGCCTGCAGGCCGCCAAACCTCCAGATCACCGGCAACTCGGGAAACAGTTACACCAGCTGATTTGTCGAGGACCGTTGCATTGGCACACGCGACCGGCGACAGATCCACTGCCGACATTTCTAGCCCCGCTTGTGCAAGCCAGCGGCTATTGCGGCCGTCACCATCGGCAAGGCAGAGGCCAGTTCGTGCCGTAAAATCTGAACGCGCAGCAATCTCTCGCACATACTCATTCGGCGAAGTGCCAAACAATCCTTCAGGAGCCGCAGCGTATTTCTGATCCCATTTAGACTTGAACATTTCTCACTCTCAAGCCATGCCGTTGACAAGATGCGCGCCAAGCAGACCGACACCGTAAGCAATAGCTCCAGCAAGCGCACCGATAACCAACATCTCCAATCCGGCAAGATACCAACGGCGGTCAATAACCAATGACCGGCTCGCACCAACGCCAAACATGGTGACGCCGGCCAGCGCCACAGCAATGGGGAAGCGGTTATCTCCAAGACCGGGAAGTAGATAAGCTAATAGCGGCACCAACCCGGTTGCCAGAAAGCCAACAAACGTGGCCACCCCAAACGGCAGCGCTTCCCAGAGCGACGGGCGGTTTTCCTCACGCGACCGAAGCGAGAGAACGTTGCTGGCTCCCATCGACACGCCATCGGCGAACAAGTTCGCGAAGCCAAGAATGAGAATGATTTGCGTCGACAGGTTGGCACCAACGACGCCAGCAACGACAGCCAGCGTCGTCACGATGCCGTCATTAGCACCATAGATCAATTCCGGAAGGAAGCGCCGCACCCACCTAGTTAAGGGCCTATCACCGATCGCCAGTACTCCAGGGCAGACACTCGGCGGCACAGCAACGTTTCACAGGCACAAAGCCAACGCGGCGGTCCTCAGACTTCACGCCACCTTGCGAATATCGCTGAATGTCACCAACCGATTATGCTTAGAATCCCATAGCTTCAGCTTTACGTATTTGAAGCTTTCCAACAGTGTCACGCGACGAATGTCGGCAAGTTCGGGATGATCGCGCAACACTTGCGGCAATCGATAAAAAGGGATTCGCGCATAAAGATGATGGACGTGATGGATGCCGATATTCGCCGTCATCCAGGCAAGAACTCCAGGCAAGTCGTAGAATGAACTCCCGTGAAGGGCAGCCTCTTCTTGCGACCATTCCTGACTTTCCGCCCAATACGTATCTTCGAATTGATGCTGAATGTAAAACAGCCACACGCCGATCGTTGCCGCCAGCACGACGATCGGTGCATGGACCATGAAGAACTCGCCGGCACCGACAAGCCAGACCATAAAAATGACCAATGCAGCGATGCCGAAGTTGGTCCCCATGGCGCTGACCCATGGACGCCAACCTTCTTTCATCTGCCCGAAAGGCAGGCGCTGTTGCAGCAAAAAGACATAAGCTGGGCCGACGAGGAACATGATAATCGGGTGACGATAAAAACGGTAACTGAACCGCCCCCACCAGGAGCGTGCAAGATACTCATCCACGGTCAAAGTATTGATATCACCGATCCCACGGTGCTCGAGATTGCCGGAATGAGCATGATGAATGGCGTGGGACCGCTTCCAGACGTCGTACGGCGTGCAAGTTAGTAGACCGAGAGCGCGACCAACCCAGTCATTGGTCAATCGCTTTTTGAAGAACGCTCCATGCCCGCAGTCGTGCTGGATAAGGAACAGCCGCACGAGGAATGCCGCCGCCGGAACGATGAATATCAGCGCCAGCCAATAGCTCACCGACAGCGACAGGTAGGCTGCAAGCCACAATGCCGCGAACGGAACCGCAGTCAGTACGATTTCTAGAATGCTGCGCACCGGACTCGGATGCCTATAGCGCTGCGCGACTTCCAGCCAATTGCGTGAGCTAGCCGTCCCCGGCACCTCCGGCACGTGCGGATGATCCATCTGCGATTCCCTTGAAGTCCCCCATGCAGACCCGCCAGCACGAATCCGCGAAAACCTTTACAGCACATCGCCCTTTTCGCAAGCGCTGAGCATTTGTGCAACGCGGCAACTGTGGGAAAGAATGCAGCAATCCAAGCCTATCGCGCCTTTTCTGCAACGCTAATCAAGACATTGACGGATTAACTTGCCAAAGCCAATCCACCGGTCAATTTGACGCAAGCAGGTGCCGACTCGACTGGCGGCGGCAATTCAATAACGGACCCAGCATTATGGCAGTCTCCTCGCAGGTTGCAGTCACCATCGCCGACATTGAGGCAGCCTCTGAGCTGCTGGCCGGATTTGCCGTGCGCACGCCGTTGATCGAGAGCACGGCTCTCAATGAACGAGTTGGTGGGCGAATTCTCCTCAAGGCCGAAACGCTGCAACGCACCGGCTCGTTCAAATTCCGCGGCGCCTATAACAAAATTTCCAGCCTTGACCAAGAAGCCCGATCCCGTGGAATCCTCGCATGGTCTTCGGGCAACCACGCCCAAGGTGTCGCCGCTGCTGCTGGATTGCTCGGCGCACCAGCAACGATCGTGATGCCGAAAGACGCCCCCGCAATAAAGATCGACAACACGCGCAACTTCGGTGCCGAGGTGATCCTATATGACCGCTACACCGAAAGCCGGGAAGAAATCGGTGCCGCAATCGCAGACGAACGCGGCCTCACGCTTGTAAAGCCTTACGACGACCTTTCAATCATCGCAGGTCAAGGCACCGTCGGCCTCGAAATCGACGAACAGTGCCAGCGCATCGGTGCCGAAGCTGACATCCTCCTGATCAATTGTAGCGGTGGCGGACTAACCGCAGGCTGCGCCATCGCCATGACGGCACGCAGTCCAGCAACCGAAATCTACAGCATCGAACCGGAGCACCACGACGACATGGCCCTCTCTTTGAAGTCTGGCCATCTCGTCGCGAATCCGCAGACCGCGCCCCCAACTATCTGCGATGCGCTGATGGCGCCAACGCCAGGCGAATTGACGTTTCCAATCGCACGTGAACTTCTTTCAGGCGGGCTGTCTGTCACCGATGCAGAAGTACGCAGCGCCGTCCGTTATGCATATGAAATTCTAAAACTCGTCGTCGAACCTGGCGGGGCTGCCTCACTCGCAGCCGTCCTAAGCGGGCACATTGCATGCCGCAACAAAACTGTGTGTCTAATCCTATCCGGCGGCAACATCGCGCCAGAACTTTTCACCGAGATCATTTCAGACCGCGACAACGCGAGCTAACCCCGCGTAGACTCGCAAAAGACGTTCCGCGGCCTCGATCTGGAGAGCTGGCATGCCCGACTTCGAAGTCACTACCCTGGAACTCGCGTTCTGGGAAGCATTGGCGCTTATTGTTGCTGCCTGCATTTTTGCACCATTATTTCGGCGCTATGGCTTCGGCACCATCCTCGGCTATCTGGTCGCCGGCGTCGTCGTCAAGTTGACGCTGTCGCTTAGCTTCGCAAAACACCCCGAAGAACTCCTCCACTTCGCTGAATTTGGAGTGGTCCTATTCCTGTTCGTAATCGGCTTGGAACTAAAGCCATCGAGCTTAT
>JAJFHK010000304.1 GCA_021775655.1 Filomicrobium sp.
CGCATCTCATCGTTTTCTGAAAATACAGAATATTACGAAGCGCATGTTGAGAGCATCGAGGAAGAAGTCGGCGCCGAAGATGAGATCGAGGCACTCGCCCGTTCTGCGGTTTCGCAATTCGAGCAGTATGTGAAGCTGAATAAGAAGATTTCGCCTGAAGTTCTCGGCACCATTTCGCAGATTGAGGACTACTCCAAACTCGCTGACACCATTGCCTCGCATCTTGCAATCAAGATCGCCGACAAGCAGGAAGTGCTTGAGGTATTGACGATCTCGGACCGGCTTGAGCGCGTCTATACGCTGATGGAAAGCGAAATCTCTGTTCTCCAGGTCGAAAAGAAGATCCGTTCACGCGTCAAGCGCCAGATGGAGAAGACCCAGCGCGAATACTATTTGAATGAGCAGATGAAGGCCATTCAGAAGGAGTTGGGCGATACCGATGATCGTGACGACATCGTTGAGTTCGAAGAAAAGATTGAATCGACGAAGCTGTCGAAAGAAGCCCGCGACAAGGCTCTTGCTGAGTTGAAGAAACTCAAACAGATGAGCCCGATGTCGGCGGAAGCGACCGTCGTTCGCAACTATCTTGACTGGATCCTGTCGATCCCCTGGGGTGTCAAAGGCAAGGTTAAGAAGGATCTTGCAGAGGCCGAAAAGATTCTGGACGACGAGCACTTTGGACTCAAAAAGGTCAAGGAACGGATCCTCGAGTACCTTGCAGTTCAAAACCGCACAAACAAACTGAAGGGCCCGATCCTCTGCCTCGTTGGACCTCCCGGCGTTGGCAAGACGTCACTTGGCAAGTCGATCGCAAATGCGACCGGCCGTGAATTCGTGCGCATGAGTCTGGGTGGTGTGCGCGATGAAGCTGAGATTCGCGGTCACCGCCGCACCTACATCGGCTCGATGCCCGGTAAAGTCATCCAGTCGATGCGTAAAGGCAAAAAGAACAACCCTCTCTTCCTTCTCGACGAGATCGACAAAATGGGTTCCGACTTCCGTGGCGATCCAGCCGCAGCCCTGCTTGAGGTGTTGGATCCCGAGCAAAACTCGACGTTCAACGATCACTACCTTGAGGTCGACTACGACCTTTCGAATGTGATGTTTGTGACGACGGCCAACTCACTCAATATTCCCCCGGCCCTCTTGGACCGTATGGAGCTTATTCGCATTGCCGGTTACACGGAGGACGAAAAGCTTGAGATCGCCAAGCGGCATCTCATTCCCGTGCAACGTCAATCTCACGGGCTTGAGGACGGCGAATGGCAGATTGAGGACGAGGCGATTACTGAACTCATTCGCCGTTATACGCGCGAAGCCGGCGTTCGCTCGCTTGAGCGGGAACTCGCAAAGCTTGCCCGGAAAGCGGTGAAGGAAATCCTCACATCATCGAAGACTGCGATCACGGTGACCAAGGACAACATTGGCGATTATCTGGGTGTATGGAAGTACCGCTACGGCGAGGTCGAAGATGAAGACCAGATCGGTATCGTGACGGGTCTGGCCTGGACCGAAGTCGGAGGTGAACTCCTGACCATCGAAGGCATCAAGATGCCCGGCAAAGGCCGGATGTCGGTTACTGGCAACCTGCGCGACGTTATGAAGGAATCGATCCAGGCAGCGAACGCTTACGTGCGCTCGCGTTCGATTGATTTCGGCATCAAGCCGCCGGTATTCGAGAAGGCCGACATTCACGTCCATGTTCCTGAAGGTGCCACTCCCAAAGATGGACCTTCAGCTGGTGTTGGCATGATCACAGCAATTGTGTCGGTGCTGACTCAGATTCCGGTTCGCAAAGATGTCGCCATGACCGGTGAGATAACACTGCGCGGTCGCGTACTTCCAATTGGCGGGCTCAAAGAGAAACTTCTTGCTGCATTGCGCGGTGGTATGAAGACGGTTCTCATTCCCGATGAAAACGTCAAGGATCTCGCCGAAATCTCCGACGAGGTGAAGGAAAAGTTGGAGATCATTCCAGTGGCCCGTGTCGAAGAGGTGCTAAAAGCGGCCCTCGTGCGGATGCCGGAGCCAGTAGAATGGGATGAAGCTGCTGAAGCCGCCGCAGCGGTGGCTTCAACCGACACCGACGACGTTGGCGATGACCGGCCATTGGCGCACTGATTCGCTCCAAAATCGGTTTCCCGGAATCGCCTGGGAGCCGTTAATCCGATGCTTTGGGCCCCTGCGATATCGTCGCGGGGGCCCATTTTTTGTGCAGAGCCGGCAACAATCCCCCGATTCTCCAGTGTTTTCGGGGCTTATAGAAGATTTACCCCCTTGACGCCCCAATCATCAGGGGGTTCAGTCGGGGCCCCAACGACAGTTAAGGCCCCACCGACTTGAAACGCCCGTGCCACGGGCGTGTGATCGGGTAAGGCAAGGTCAAAGGACAGGACAAAGATGAGCAAAAAAGATCTGGTCGATGCCATCGCCAAAGAGTGCGACATGACGAAGGAAAAGGCGAACACGGCGGTCGACGCAATGCTCGCCCACATCAAATCAACGATGAAGAGGGGCGATGAAGTCCGCCTTCCGGATTTCGGAACTTTCAAGGTCACAAAGCGTGCCGCTCGCGAAGGGCGCAACCCGTTGACCGGCGAGACCATCAAGATCAAGGCGGCCAAGGTTGCCAAATTCACGCCCGCCAAGGGCCTGAAGGAACTCTTGAACTAAACATTCCCGCGCCATCTCCTTCATAGGGATGGCGCGATTTTTCCGGCAACGTGTAAGTGAGTGGAATTTGGTGAAGTTCGGCGAGCTTCAGACTCGTGCGTTGGCAGCAATTCAAGGCTGCTTCAAATCGCTTGGTTTCCCAATTCAAATCAACGGACCAAGACTATGGCCAAAGACGAAAAGACATCCAAAGCCGTTGCTTCAATTGCCAGCAAGGCAATGAAGGACCCAAAGTCGGTAACGGCTGCTGAGATCAAGAAGCTGGCGGCTTCCGCACTGACGCAGGCGGCCGATAAGCCGAAAGCCGCCAAGAAGGCACCAGCCAAGAAGCCAGCAACGAAAAAGCCGGCTGCCAAGAAGCCCGCAGCGAAAAAGCTTGCGGCGAAAAAGACAAAGAAGAAGTAAGAGCCTACAGACTCTAGCTTTTGGGCTGAAGAGCCAGAAAAAAGAGGGGCATACCGCCCCTCTTTTGCTTTTGGAAGACAGCGCCGGCGGTCCGTCCAAGAAACAGCCCAATTGACATTCTGCCCCTTGCGTCTTCGAACGCACGCGACTAGAAGAACGATCCCTGGGGACAGGGCGGTTAGCTCAGTGGTAGAGCGCCTCGTTTACACCGAGGATGTCGGGAGTTCGACCCTCTCACCGCCCACCATTGTTGTTTGGCGCTTCACACGTCAACACTGCGCAAGCTTGTGTCGAGCAGGATGCTCAGCGCTTCGCAGCATCCGCACCCTGACACTTCTCCGCTTCCGCGATGCCTGCGGGACTGACGTCACCAATTGATGTGATCTTTATTTCAGCAGACGAAGAAGCGCATTTTCCGGTGACGCCTCGAAAGTCCAGCTATCGGTGGAGCATTCGGTCCTGCGTTCCTGCCGATGTTAAGTTTCTTGAAATCTACAAGTACGGCATTGATCCGATCACATGAAAATGGAGATACTTGCAGAGTAGCGATTCCAGCAATCTGACGTGCGCGCTGTCCGCACGTGAATGGTGGAGGATCGACAGCTCCAATTGCGAAGCACCAAATGCACCGCGCCGGTACAAATTAAATCCGTTTGGCCGCCTTCGCCATATACCAGGCGCCAATCATGGTTATGGCGCTGATGAGGGTCAACCCAATGCTGGCAAGCTTGAGCGACGCCACTGTCTCTTCTGGACAGCCTGCCTGACAAGGTCCGGCCTCTATCTCGAAAAACAGCACAGCACCCAGCGTGATCGACCCGAGCAGCACAATGAGCGCGAACGCCGAGATCATTTTGAAAAGAAACTCATAGGGCTTGTCAGGGACAAAGTATTGCATGCCAGGCGGCTCCGTTGGGTACTTTGAACAACGCGCGACCCTACCACAGGCGGTGCGATACGGCCCCCGACGATCAGCCCCACCTGTTCCCTGTGTTACTTCTCCCACAGGGCGAATCGGTTCAGGCTGCGTTCAAGTGGTTTCCACTAAAAATTAACACCAGTGGATAAGGCTTCATTGCCACTCCGGCCAAGCAGCGCGTTACGCGCATTATGCACTTGCGGCGGAGGCAACTGCGGAGAACTAGCAGCATGACGGACGTGAAGGACACTTCAGCGAAATCGAATGAGCTGATCGAGGCATCTGAAAACCCTGATGTACCTGCCCTGGATGGCAGCGTTGATGCGCTTGTCGCCAATTTGCGCGCCGCCAAGGAGCAGTTGGCCGAATTGCTGGCAGGTGGCAATAAAATCACCGATGACTGCGACGGCAAGGCACCCGAAGTCGATCGGTCAGCAGCCTGAACCACCCCCCATCTATCTCCTTGACTTGGTCCGCGATAACACGTAGATCGAACGGTCTACGAGGCGCGCCTGAAAAGGGCGCGTTTCCTCATTGCGGGCGTAGCTCAGTTGGTTAGAGCGCCGGCCTGTCACGCCGGAGGCCGCGGGTTCAAGTCCCGTCGCTCGCGCCAGTCCTATAGGCTGGCTGTGATCTGCAATCCCACAAATGCACATGCGCGCCAACTCTGCGGCCGGAGCTTCCTTGCGGGACAGCCCGTTGGCCCATGAGTCATAAAAAAAGCGGCTGGGAGCTACCCCAGCCACTCGTAGTCGTTCAAGCCAAGCTACAGCGATTACTTGGTGATAACGATCTTTGAGATTTCGTATCCGTCCTCATTACCCGAAAACATGACGGAGACTTTAGCGCCAGCCTCAGGTGTGCCTTCGACTTCGACCTTTTCTTTTTCGAAAGCAAGAGTCGACCCGTCGCTGAGCACTATATTGCCCTTTTCATCGACGGAACTGATGGTAGCGGTGAGGCTGTCCTGTGCCATTGCAGGAAGGGCAATGAAGAGGCCGGCGACAGTTAAAGCGGCAAAAGACGATTTGCGCATGTCAGTAGCTCAAGGGAGAAGGTGTCATTCTGTCAGAGGCCTCGAAACCAATTTCGAGGATGATTAGCCTGTTGCGGGCAAGTCTCCCAACTTGTCACCATCCTGGCTGAGCCAGCAAATGGTGAGCCGGATGCAGGTTAAAAGTGCGGCATTTTGGCTTTTTGAACCGTACCGATGAGCCGGACGTACACCGGCCTCTTTTGGCAATCGCCAAAATTGGGAGTAGGACGCTGACATCCCCACTAAAAGGCGAAATGCCGGACGGTTTACCTGGGCGGAATTGCGTGTTCTTTTCGAACACTGTAGAGCCCTAGAAGCTCCTCGCGCCCTGAGTTAGATTAAGCGCCGTCCTAGGAACAAGACGTTAGCGATAAGCGATCCGTGAAATGAACCAACTGCTTCTCGACTATCTGCCAATTGTCGTCTTTCTGGGCGTGGCCCTGGTCATCGCGTTAGCGCTGGTGATTGCGCCGTTCCTCGTCGCGATGCGTAATCCCGATCCAGAAAAGGTTTCAGCTTACGAATGCGGGTTCGCAGCCTTTGATGATGCCCGAATGAAATTCGACGTACGCTTCTATCTCGTCTGCCTCCTGTTTATAATATTCGATCTCGAGATCGCTTTTCTGTTTCCTTGGGCAGCGGCGTTCCGCGACATCGGACTGTTTGGCTTCTGGTCGATGATGGTGTTCCTCGCTGTATTGACGATCGGTTTCATCTACGAGTGGAGAAAGGGTGCTCTCGAATGGGATTGATCCTGCCGCCTGAAATTCAGTTCGATAAGGCCCGAGAAGGCGCAAATGCTGGCGGCGGCGAAGTCCGTCCCGACCCCTACTTCACTGAGATCAACAACGAACTTGCCGACAAGGGGTTCCTCGTTACAACGACCGACGACCTCATCAACTGGGCGCGCA
>JAJFHK010000305.1 GCA_021775655.1 Filomicrobium sp.
CGCCGCCATCGTGGCCATAGATGATATCGTCACCGCCATTAAGAACGTCCTCGAAATAATCGATATCGCCACTGACTATCCCCGCGGCGCCGATCAACGTGATTGTGTCGTCGCCACCATGGAAAGTACCGCCGATGCTAAGGTTGGCATCGCCATATACGCGATGTTCACCTGTGTCCGGCGTCATACTTGTGATGATGTCGTCGCCGCCCTGGAACGTTCCCATGGCCTCGAAGTTTCTCAAGTCGCCGAATAAGACGCTGCCAAGGACGCCGGTTCCTCCGGTGAGTTCATCATCGCCGGCGGTGACTGTACCCATGTTTGCAATTTGCTCGAACAGTGTCTGGTCAATGTCGGAAAAGTCGCCGTGCAAGCGCTCAAATTCCGTGGCCATCGAAGTCAGTATCGATGCGCCATCCAATACCGTTGCCCAGAATAGCAACGACGAACGAATTGCGTCGGCACTGGTTGTTAGAAGTGTTGCATCCACGTCGAGATTGGAGAGCGTTACGTTTTGGGCAGCTCCCGTCAGAGAGATTACGATCTCGGTGATTGTCCCAGCGGTTGGGCGGCTGTCGCCTCCATAGGTCAGACCCGTGCCCGTTGCCGTCACGGAGCCGGTTGGCGTATTCCATTCGAAGGTCGTCGCCGTCATTGTCGCGGTCGAAATCCACCCGACGTGTTCCGGCCGGTCCATGAATACAGAGTCGGTAACCGCCTCAACCTTGAGGGTCGGCAAAACGAGAGTCTTCACGAAGACGTCGTCGTTCCCATTCGTGTCGTTCGGGATGAGGTTCGATGCAAAGGAAACAAAGGTGATCTTCGTGCCGTCCGCCGAAAACTGCGGGCTCGATTCTGCATTGCTGTTACCGGCGTTGCCGTCCGCATCTGTTGAAACTCGGGTGATCACCTGAGTTGCTAGATCATAAACGGAGATGCCACCGCTTGTTGGCTTGAATGCAATCATCGATCCGTCCGGAGAGAAGACGGGAGTGAAGCCCTTTGCGACGACTGCAATACTACCGTCGGTTAAATCCTTGATAACGATGTGATCGCCAGTAGTTCCGCCGGTGAGGTTTGTGGCCAAGGTTCCAAAGGCGAACTTGGTGCCATCCGGAGAGAATGTACCTCCGGTCTGTGAGAACCCATTCGCCTCATCTCCTGACTGCGTAACGTTGATCCGGGAAATCGCACCACTTATCGGGTCCTTGAGAAATACATCTGAGTTGCCGTTCATATCGTCAGCAACAAGATTTGTAGAGACAGAATTGAAAACCACTTTGGTTCCGTCAGGCGACCATCGGACGAATCCATTGCTGCCGCTTAAGTTCTGCTGCTTACCCATCGAGTCAGTTGAGACAAGAATTACGACACCTGACACAAGGTCCTTTATGAAGGCGTCGGATGCACTGTTAATGTCGCCAGCCACCAGTGTGTTCGACGACGAGTTGAAAAGCACCCTTGTGCCATCGGGTGAAAACTCGCCGCTCTGAGTGAAGCCGGACGTCTGGTTGCCAGCGGAGTCGGTATTGACTCGTGTCACGGCACCAGAAGCGAGGTCCTTAATAATGAGATCCTGAGTCGTGTTCGAATCGGTCCCGATCAGATCTTCTGCATCGGAGAGAAAGAGCACCTTAGTGCCATCGGGTGAGAAGCGGGCGCTAAAGCTCGATCCCGTCGCCTGATTGCCCATGGCGTCCGTCGAGACGCGGATCGTTTCGCCAGTAACCAGATTTTTTATGAAGACATCTCTTAGAGCGTTCGTGTCGTTGGCGACCAAGTCGTCGGCGATGCTGTCGAATAATACCAGCGTCCCGTCAGGCGAAAACATCGGAAGCCGGTGTGGGCCGATAAATGTGGTGCTAACCTGAGCACCAGAGGAATCTGTTGAAGCCCGAATAATTACTCCATTGGAACTCAGCATCCCTCAAACCTCCCCAACCTATTAGACGTTACATTAGTCTGATGTGAGAACATCCTTCCGTTGTATGCAGGATGGGGCATGGTCGAGAATTACCCGAACGGGTGAAATGAGGGCTGTCCAGCACTTGCACATTTGGCATGCATTCCGCTCTGGCTGACGACTACTTTTTTTGCACCGAGCGGGATATCTCAAAGGTCTTTGACCGACAGCAACAAAACCTGCCAATAATTGGCGGCAGCTATGGTCGCGCGATTGGCGTACCGCTGGTTCGGGGAGGGGCATGCCAACCGAAATCGTTGCCATGGGACGGCTGGTGCTTGGTACGTTACGCGACCTGTCGCCGATCGTCGTCATCGTGGCATTTTTCCAAATCGTAGTGTTGCAGCAGCCGGTTGATGATCTCGGCGGAATTGCGCTTGGCCTCGTGTTCGTCATGCTGGGATTGGCGATCTTCATTCGCGGCCTGGAGATGGCTTTGTTTCCCGTCGGGGAATCGTTGGCCGGCGCTTTCGCACGTAAGGGTTCGCTCTTCTGGTTGTTGGCATTCGCTTTCGGGCTTGGCTTCGGCACGACGGTCGCCGAACCAGCGCTCATTGCCGTTGCAGACGAAGCCGCGAATGTCATGGCAGCTGCAGGCTCTATCTCCGAAGACCAGGAAACTCGTTCTGGTTATGCCAAAGCGCTGCGTTACACGGTTGCGGTCTCGGTTGGCACTTCACTCATCATCGGAGTGTTCCGTATCCTAAAAGGCTGGCCGATCCATTATTTCATTATCGCGGGCTATCTCGGCGTGATTGGCCTTACGGCATTCGCACCTGCCGGCATTGTCGGGATTGCCTACGACTCCGGTGGCGTCACAACCTCAACGATCACAGTGCCGCTCGTCACCGCGCTCGGGGTTGGGCTCGCAAGCGTAATCAAGGGGCGCAACCCGATGGTAGATGGTTTCGGCCTCATTGCCTTCGCCAGTCTCCTGCCGATCATGTTTGTGTTGATGTTCGGCATCGTGGTGGGGGCGTGATGCAATCATACCTGGGCCAGCTGATTCAACTGTTCGCTCAGACGCTGTTTGACGTCGCACCCATCGCGGCGATCCTGATTGGATTTCAGGTCGGTGTCCTGCGCGAAAAAATCCCGCATCTGCGCCAGGTTGTTATCGGATCGGTCTACGTCATTATCGGACTGACGCTGTTCTTGTTTGGGTTGGAGAAAGCGCTGTTTCCACTTGGCGAGACGATGGCGAAACAATTGACCGATCCGGATTTCGTCGGCGGCGGCAAGATGGCATCAGCGCTGGTCTGGTCGGACTATTACTGGACCTATTTTTTCGCGTTCGCGATTGGCTTTGCAACGACGATTGCCGAACCCTCGCTGATTGCTGTGGCGCTCAAGGCACAAGAGGTTTCGGGTGGCACGGTCAGCGCCTGGGGCTTGCGTCTAGCGGTGGCACTTGGCGTTGCCCTCAGTCTGGCAGTCGGCACGTTTCGAATCGTCACCGGCACCCCGCTGTATCTCTTCATGATTGCAGGGTACGTCGTTGTTGTGATCCAAACGCTTTATACGCCGAAGATGATCGTACCGCTGGCCTACGACTCCGGCGGAGTGACAACATCGACGGTAACTGTCCCGCTGGTCGCGGCACTCGGCCTGGGATTAGCCTCTACCGTACCTGGACGCAGTGCCTTGCTCGACGGATTTGGTCTTATTGCGCTGGCAAGCCTGTTTCCGATGATCACGGTGATGGGTTATGCGCAGATTGGCTCCATTCTAGCGGCACGCAATCTGCGCGAATTTGAACGGGACGGGTATTCCGACGAACTCGAAGCCGGCACAACAGCACTAGGGCAGACACCTTGAGGTTCAAACTCATCATTTCCATGGT
>JAJFHK010000306.1 GCA_021775655.1 Filomicrobium sp.
GTACCGAGATGGTCAAAGCAATCGACCCGGAAGTGTTGAAGAAGAACATCCTACCGCACATCCCCGTCGGACGCCTCGGCGAGCCAGAAGAAATCGCAAAAATTGTTGCCTTCCTGGCTTCCGAAGATGCTGGGTTCATTACCGGCTCAACGATCTCCGCCAACGGCGGCCAGTATATGATTTAAGGGCAATACTGCCCCAATGAAGGCGATAGGCTCTCAGGGTCGGCACTCTTGCCGGCCCATCTTTTTCCGCCGCCGACTTGTTCTTTTGCGTTTCAATAGACATGCGGCAAAATGCGAAAACAACATATCGTTATCGGTTGAAACACACGGCACAAGGAACGGTGCTCGTTGGAGCGCGTTGAATTCACTGACACGCCAGGGATTGTTGCGATGCCTTTCAGGAGTTGCAACTAGCTGACGAACAAAGGAGTTCACAGTGTGTAAACAACATCATATCTACCGAGCCGCAGGTGCAGCGGCCTTCTCGCTGCTAACAGCAACAACAGCATTTGCTGCGACGCTTTCACCAGCAACGACCAACACTGCTGCCGCGGCACAAATCGTTGACGCCGCACCAGCTTTCGATCGGGCTTCCCCCGGTCAATCAGCTTCGAAAAACGTTCAGCTCGTTGCTCGAAAAGGTCGCCGTGGTGCGAAGCGGCGTTCACTTCGCCGCAATCGAGGAACCCGCAATCGCCGCTTCCGCAGCCGTGGTCATAAGCGATTGCGCGGACACTACTACCGTCGTCGCCATCGCGGAGGCCACATCGCCGCGGGCATCGCCGGACTAATCATCGGTGGTGCGATTGCATCATCTCAGCGCAACTACGGCAGCCGCTGGGATAGGTGCGACGCACGATACCGGACATTCCGTTGGAGCGACGGGACGTACATTCCTTACGCTGGATCGCCGCGTGTGTTGTGCCCTTATCTACGCCGATAAGGATCAGGCTTGACGACAAGATAAAAGAGCCCCGCTTACTAGGCGGGGCTCTTTTTTTATTTCCGAAGTTTAAGTCTCTATACTCAAACGCCATGCAAATTTGACGGCCTGCAATCACACCAACCGCCACCAGCTCAATTGCGGCAAGCGTTACACCGCAAACCAAACTAATCGCCGCTCCTGGCAATGACAGGCACTCAATTTATCACCGACAGGCTCAATCTCTGAAGTCTCGATGGACAAACACAGCAAAAGGTCGTTTCTCCCCTTGAGATACCGACCAACGAAATCCCACGGATCATTTAACCCCCGGTTCGCATCTGGACGAATGAAAACAACCGGCCCGGCGAGTTGACTCGACCGGGTCGATTGAACTTTTGGCAAGCAGTGGGAAAGTTATTTATTCTTGAGGTGCGAAACAATCGCGGCCCGAACAGCACCATCTCCTATTCCAGAGTATGGTTTCATATTGTTGCCGGGTACCACCAATTCCGGATCGGCGATGAATTGATCGAGCTTTTCCGCCGTCCATTCAAAATCTGCGCTTTCCAACGCTGACGAATAACCAAAGCCTTGAGCACCGCCAGCCTTGCGACCAATGATGCCGTTCAAGTTCGGCCCGAGCCGATTGTCCCCTGCTTCGGTGGTGTGACAGGTTCGGCAATAGTTGTTGAACATGAGCTGTCCATCGTTCTCCGAGCCATCTTCGGCCGTCGCTGCCGCGGTGGCGAATCCACACGTACCAGCAATAAAAATCGCGACAAATTTCAGTTTCACTCGTCCCATGGGAAACCTCCGGGAGTTAATAATTTGTGTAACTGGAGTAAAACGGGCGAGCATGCAGCGGGTTCCCAATCTCGCTGCGAATGCCGTTAAACCGTTTAAGAACATCGGGCTCCATTGATGTGCAATTGCACGTTAACCATGGCTGAGTGCAAAGCGGCGAACCGCAACCTTCAAATCCCAATCGCACCATAAGCATCGGCGCATCGCTTGATTGCGATTGCGTAGGCCGCTGTACGTAAGTCCGACATTCCGCCCGGTCCATTCCATCCTGATCGAATTTCGCCGTAGGCGGTTCGCATCATGTCGTCGAGACCGGATCGCACAAGGTCGATTTCGCTGGCGCCTTGAACGAACGAGCGCGCCATATCCTGCGGGAACACCGCACCCGTCATCTTTTCCAGGGAACTCGCCAGCAACTGATGACTCGACTCATGATGGCGTCGTTCCATGAGACCAAATGGAATGTGCGTCAAATTCTTGACCCACTCGAAATAGCTGACCACCACGCCACCAGCATTGACGAACAGATCAGGCATCACGACGATGCCGCGTTCCCGCAGAATCTTGTCACCTTCAAACGTGGTTGGTCCATTGGCGGCCTCGACGACAAGCTTAGCTTGAATGTCTGGCGCATTGGCATCGTGGATAACCTGTTCGAGTGCTGCAGGAATAAGGATGTCGCACGGCCGCGTTAGCACACTGGCGCCGTCTTCCACGAATTCGGCTCCTTCAAAGCCTGCCAGACCTCCGGTTTTTGCCATGTGCTGCTTGAGCGCCTCGATCGGCAAACCGGATTCTAACCAGATCGCACCGTCGCGCTCGATCACACCGACCACGCGGCAGCCGTCTTCTTCGCTCAAGAACTTCGCGGCATGATATCCGACGTTACCCAACCCCTGGACGATGACGGCTTTATCCTTCAATTGTCCAGAAAGCCCAGCTCTCTCCATGTCCTCTTTGTGTCGAAAGAATTCCCGGATCACAAATTGGGTGCCCCGCCCAGTCGCCTCGATGCGCCCTTCTATTCCCCCCATTGCCAGCGGCTTACCTGTGACACAAGCCAACGCGTTGATATCGTTCGGCGACCACCGGCGGTACTCATCGGCCATCCAAACCATTGTCATTTCGTTGGTGCCCATGTCGGGGGCTGGAACATTCTGGCTAGGTCCAAGAAAATTATGACGGGCAAGTTCCTGAGTAAATCGACGCGTAATGCGCTCTAGTTCCTCGCGCTTCCAATCCGCTGGATTAATCCTTAGTCCACCCTTCGAACCACCAAATGGCAGCCCCATCAACGCACATTTGTAGGTCATCAGGGCAGCCAGTGCCTCGACCTCTTCCTGGTCGACGCTCGGCGCGTAGCGGATGCCACCTTTCGCCGGCGTAAAATGCGTACTATGCACACCGCGCCATCCAAGAAACGTTTCCACTCGCCCGCGCAGCCTGACGCCAAACCGTGTAACGTAAGTCGCGTTACAGATACGAATCTTGTCGGCAAGCCCATCTTGCATGGGTACGAAGACCGATGCGGCATTGAACTGCCGATTGACGTCATCGAGGAAAGATTGACCGGACATGCTGTCCTCACAAAGCATTCTGCTGAAAGACTGATCCTACACCCATTTTGACGTACAGGACCGCAATTCTATGGAATTTGAGCTGCCGAAATAAAACCGTCGCAATTGCACGCTCAACACCCCGAATTCTCAGAGATACGCAGTCGGTTCGAACGTACCGGCCAAAGTTCGTGAAACAAGAATAGTTTGGCTAACTGAGGTCAGCATTACTGCCGTGGCCCCGTGGTCGAGAAGCTATGGATCGGTCTTTCCAGGAGCTGCTGTCACGGGTTCCGCCACGGCAGAAGGCGTTTCGACAGGCGGCGTCGCGGCGCTTGTTGGCTCAGCCACAGCCGCGGTCGGCACAGCTGCCGCTAGAGACGGGTCATCCTTATCGTTCGCTTTATCCACCTCCGGCACAGGATCGGGCATCCGCCGCGCGCTTTGGATCGAGCTGAACGCTTTCCAGTTTGTCCGGTTGCCGCCCAAGTCGAGCTGCTCGTCGAGGTACTTCTGCACGACCTTCGAAAGCCACCAACTCATTGAGAGTTCGGCTGCCGGGTTGTCGGGATTGGGGTCGACCGTAATATATGCGAACCCCTGTTCCTTTTTCTTCGATCCGGCGCTGTCCTTCAGCTCCTTACAAAGGTCAATAGCTGCAAGCGAACCGCGCGCGCTTCGCGTTCCCAACATTGCGCCGAACGGAGAATTGATCACTGAGAACGCGATCGATTCCGGCGTATCCTTGGGCAAGTTTATCCGGTGGTCGTAGTGGAAACAGTCCATATTCGATTGCGACGGCTCATTATTGATAAGGATCACAAGCGGGTCGAGGCCGTAGATCTTGCGAAGCGCCGTGGCAAGTTCGTGCGAGGTTATCGCTCCAAAGTTTTCAAAATAGCCACCGTCAACGACACGGTCGACGATCTTGCAATCCCGGTTCCTGATATTCCCGTGAGGTGAGATCACTGGGAACCGCGCACTCATCGTCGCCCCCGTGCTAAGCGGAATATCGCGCACCGGCGCGCACCGGTCATCTGCCTCTCTGTTGGCCCTTTCCTCATTCGTGAGATTGTCGCTGGCCAACATCTCGTGCAAATCGTATGCGTCACGGAAAAGATAATCCTTTTCCTTGTCGAACCGTGGGTCGTCCGTCTCCAATCGGACGTTGATATCGCTCGCCACAATACGCCGGCCTGTCGTCACCGACGTTCCGTTTAGCAACAGCACCGGAAGCCAGTTCTTCGGATCGGCCTTGAGGACTGTCTTCCGCACTTCGAGCATTGGCTGTGATAGAGCGCCTTCATTCGGAAGCTGCCCGTACTTTGTCGAGTCATTTACTTTTGCCGGTCCACCTTCCTTGGCAGGGTCCTCTTTTGTTTTTTGCCCCCACGGTCCTTCTCCGGTGAGTTTCGAGCGTGTCATATTGTTATAGCGAGCTTCCCATGCCCGCTCGAGGACGGCCGCCCGATCGCCGAAATACGACATGCCGAAGAGGTCGGTACTTACGAGGCTGATGAACACCGGCGACAGGAAATCTCCGGCCATGACCAATTCGAGGCAACTCCGCCAGGATAACGGCGGATATTTCTCGTGGTGAACCAGCTTATTTCCGGAGAGGAACCACTCTGTATCATGAACGTCGCCTCCCAACATCTCATCGACGACGATCTTCGCTTCCTGACGTTCTTCTTCAGTGAGAAAGTCCGGCATCATCGACTTGACGAATTTGCAGGGTGGCGGAGTTTCGTTGATTACAACCTCTTCTGGCAGAGGTCTGTTCAACTGAGCATCAGCCAGGGCCGCATAGGCAACGACGGCTCCAAGAGAACCTCCCGACACGCTCGAAATCGAGAATAGCTGCTGTTCGAATGGTCTGACCTTTTTACCAAATCCCAGACGGCCACCCGTTGGCTCCCAGACCATCGCCTTGCCGTCGGCCGAGGTCGTCGCAATTCTGTTGCCGCTAGGGGCAAACTCAACGCTCTTAACGGGTTCCCGATGTGGTTTGTACTGGGCAATCTGCACTAGATCGGCAAACACACCAGGCTCGCCAATTGACTCCCACAAGAATACAGATCCGTTTGCGTGTGCCGTCGCAACGACCTTGCCGTTCGCATGCAAGTCAGCACTCGTCAATTGCGGAAATGAAACCTTGGAAGGGCCTGACGGCTGCTCGACGGATTCTTCGGCTTTCACCTGAGCGACGACTTTTCCGGACTCCAGATCGAATACACGCGCGATGTTATCCTGTGAGGCCGTCACGACGTAGCGGTTGTCAGATCCGAACGCCACACTGAGGACCGCTGCCCCACCACGATACTCCGGTACATCTTCTGTAGCATCGGCGTAGGGATCGAGCTTACGCACGATTGCTCCGGTCTCTGCGTCGAACAAAATTGCCGTGTCGTGATCGTAGAATGCAACAATATGCTTGCCATCAGGACTATAGACTGCGCCCCGTGTCAGATGATATTCATCGCCGAAGTCGTGTTTCAACTCGAGCATCGGCTTGTCGTGCAGTTCGGGTTCGCCATCGTTATATTGCGCTTCCCACACCTGAATGCCGAACCACGTCGCCGTTACCAATTGCTTCGTCGCATACGTATCGCTCAACGGACTGAAGTCAACGCCGACCAAATCAATTTCGTGCTTGAAAACGTGCCGAACCCTGCCCCCGCGCCAAAGTCGGGCGGTCTCGTCGGCAGATGCCGTCGCGACCTCGCCGCCATCCGGAGAGTACACCGCGGAAAGTATATTCCCAGTGTGGGCAGCCCAGTCCTTTTTCGCAGCGTTTTGACCCGCTACTTGGGCACCGGATGGAATTGCTTTGTGCGAAGCGTATTTGTCGTACTTGCTGACAAACGTTCCCTCGCCTGAGCCAATGTTCCACGTCCGAACTGTATGGCTCGTCGATGACGTCACAACATTTGTGCCATTACCATTGAACTTTGCCGAATTGAACGTGCCGCCGCCTCCGTCCAACACGACATGCACTTTGACGGGGCTTTCTATTGTTTCATCGATGAGCTTGCCGATAAGCCCGGCAACAAGGAAGCCTGCACGACTGGCGCCACCAGCAGCCGCGATCAAAATAGGACGGGGACAATCCGCAAGTGTTTCCCGCCTCTGTAAAAGACGTGGGCCGGATAGCATTCCAACCCTGCTGCGGATGCGCCGCTTAGAGAGCTCCCGTCGCCGAAATGCACTGTCATTCAGGCAACCATTGACCGAGGCCCATCGCGTCACTGCATCTTCAAGACTGTCACGCTCCGGCTTGAGCTGCTTCGTAACGACAGGCACCGTCCTTACATCGTTGATATCGATGAAGCTGACGAAGCCCATAGCCAGGATCAGGCCAACAACCAGGGGCACCTGAATCAATCGCGAAACGTGGCTGATGTAGGTGAGCAACGGTACAAGCAGCCCAAGAAAGAACGGCACCACCATGCCACGATAGACCTGCGCCGTAACATCAACCGGATGAGCCGCAAAAAGGGTGATAATAATGATGACGGTTGCAGCCAGAACACCAAAGTAAATCGGTCCCCAGACCTTGGCCATCGCGATGGCCTGAGAATCGTCCCCTTCCACCCCAGCGAAATGCAAAAATTTGGTACCGACGGCAGAAGCATGTTCGTCACTGCGCACGCGGACGCCTATCCACACGAGATACGCAATGCATGCACTTATTATTGGAAGAAGCGACAG
>JAJFHK010000307.1 GCA_021775655.1 Filomicrobium sp.
ATCCACGTCTTCACGCAGGTTGTTGTCGCGGAAGACACCTGCACATGGCACGATCAAATCGTCCATATAGCCGGAGGAATAGGCTTCTGCGGCTTTCGTGTGGCTCTCGTATGCAAGCTTGTCCTGCTCAGAACGCGGCACCTGCCACTCCTTAGCCATCAACTCACAATGCTGGCCCATCGACAAGCCAGTACGCGGCTCATTTGTTGCCGGCGGCTGCGGCGCCAGTTCGCCCGGCTTAGTGCCTGCCAGAACCTTGACTTTGTCGAGCGTCGTTTTCTTCTTGTTGGCTTCCATAAGCCGATGTGCAAATTTTTTGGTGAAGACAATCGGCGCATCCGATGTCGTATCGGAACCGACCGCGATGCCACTCTCAATTTGTCCGGCCGCAATCTTTGCAGCAATCCCCATCGCCGCCTGCAAAGACGTACCGCAGGCCTGCATCATCGTAATGCCTGGAGTAGAGGTCGCGAGTTTGGTGCCAAGCACTGCTTCGCGCGCTAGGTTCCAGTCCTTCGAATGAGTGACGACGGCACCACCGACGACTTCGTCGATGTGCTCTCCGTTGAGCTTGAAACGTTCAACAAGGCCGTTGAGTGCCGCCGTCATCATTTCGAGATTGGACAGATCCGAATAAAGCGTGCCCGACCGACAAAACGGCGTGCGCACACCGCCAATCACAGCCACGCGGCGAAGGGATTTCGTCATATCCTGCTCCCAGATGTCACCCGGTCTTTTTCGGGCGCCCGTTGAATTTCTGTCGAGGTAGGCAGCATTCCGCGGCGCTTACTCCGCGGCAGCGGCAGCCGGCTCATTTTTTTCTACGCCCGCCATGCTATCTTTGTAGTGAAGCGGCCCACCACGGAACGGAGCAAAACCGGTGCCGAAGATCACACCTGCATCAGCAAGGTCAGCGCTTTCGACAACGCCATCTTCAACCGCACGCTGAGCTTCTTTGATCAAGGGCTGAACCAGTTCCCGGCCAAGCTTTTCCAGGTCGCCATTACCGAAGCGGGCATCCTCTGACTTGACCGGCTTGCCGTCCTTCCAGACGTAATACCCCTCGCCGGTTTTCTTACCGAGTTTGCCACTTTCCACGAGCTTGGCGGCACCCGTGACCTCGTTACCAAGTCCGAGGATCTGGCCGACATGCGCGCAGACGTCGAGCCCGACGGTATCGGCCAATTCTATCGGCCCCATCGGCATCCCGAACATACGTGCGGCTTCGTCGATCTTTTCTTTCGTTTCACCAGCATCCACACGCGCCATGGCACCCATCATGTAGGGAGCAAGCACCCGGTTGACGAGGAAGCCCGGCACCGATTTAGCAACCAGCGGGAATTTGTCGATTGCAGTGACAAAAGCTGCCCCCTTGTCCACCTCGGTTTGGCGGCTTTGCTCGCCCCGGACCACTTCAACAAGCGGCATCTGCGCCACCGGGTTGAAGAAGTGTATCCCAACCAGGCGACCTGGATCTGCAAGAGGTTCGGCAATGTCTTCGATTTTCAGAGACGATGTGTTGGTGGCCATCAAAGCGTCGGGCTTCATCTTCGTTTCGAGGTCCTTGAACAAAGCCTGCTTGACTTCAAGCTTTTCGACAATCGCCTCGATCACGACATCGGCACGCGCCACACCACGCCCCTGCGGGTCGGAGATCAAACGAGCTTCGGCAGCATCCTTCAGTGCTTTCGTGCGGAATTTCTTTTTGAACAGCTTGCCTTGCGCCTTGATACCCTTGGCGATCTGATCGGCCGACAAATCCTGAAGCGTGACTTCCAATCCGCTGGCCACACACCAGCCTGCGATATCCGCACCCATGGTGCCCGCACCGATCACGTGCACCCGCATCGGCTTCCAGCCCATACCCTTCGGCGCCTGCGCCTTCAGTGCTTCTGAAAGGAAGAAGACGCGGCGCAGATTGCGCGATGTCTCCGACACCATCAGCGGCGCGAAAGCTTCAGTTTCCGCCAGCTTCATATCCGAATACGAGCCGCCAAACTTTTCGAACAGCTCAATCAGACGGAAGGGAGCTGGGTAATGGTCTTCCCGCACCTTCTTTTTTGTTTCATCCCGCATCTTGCCAGCAAGAAACCCGCGTGCCGGCCATTTAGCGAGCAACCCCTTGAACCCGCCCTTCGGCTTGGATTTGCGTTTCTGCATCACGGCCTTGCGTGCTGCCCATCGTAAGGCTCCCTTGCTATCGACAAGCTGGTCGATAAATCCTTGTGCCTTGGCAACGCTGGCGCGGATCATAGATCCCTTGAGCATCGCGCCCATCGCAGCGACAGGTCCAGCCAGCCGGATCGAACGCGCTGTCCCATTGAAGCCTGGAAAGATGCCAAGCTTCACTTCTGGGAATCCAACGCGGGTCGAGCTATCGCGAGTTGCAATGCGGTAATGGCAGGCAAGTACCAGTTCGAAGCCACCGCCAACACACACGCCATGAATGGCGGCCACGACAGGCACGCTAAGGTTTTCGATACGGTCGAGCATCTGGTTGACCGGCTTTACTCCGGCCACGACTTGGTCTTCCGTCTTGAAGTCTCCGAATTCGCGAATATCGGCGCCGACGATAAAGCCTTTTTCCTTGCCCGACATGATGACAAGGCCGCGTATCGAACCAGCCTTCGCTCCAGCTTCGACACGGTCCACGATCTGCTCTAACTCTTCCAACGGTCGCCGGCCAAGCGAGTTGGCACTCTCGCCTTCGCGATCGAATATCGCCCAGGCAATCCGCTCAATATCAACGCTGAACCGCCAGTCCCGTAGGTCCATTTCAGCGCTGACCGCGTTTTCATTTTGCATATCGTTGCGTCTCCGTTCCGCCCAACATCGGTTCGCCGAATGTTGGCTAGAGAAGTAGCCCAACACGACATTAGGAAGTGTTGGCTAAGAATGCCCAACACCAGCCAGCTGAGTGTTGGGTTGCTAAGTCATTCGGCGGCTTCGGCCGCCTTAGCCTTACGAATGTTATCGCCGGGCGTCATGTAATTAGGCCTTACCTCTGCCGGATCGAAGTGATCGACGGCAATAACTCGGGCAACGAGGTCTTCGGCCTCCTTCAGTTGAGCCGCTTCTCCGTCGGTCAGAACTCCCGCCTTGACGGCATCTGCGAACCAATCGACGCCATGATATCGCCGCACAACTCCTGCGCGCACCGCTTTGTCGAGTTTCTTTTCAGCAGCTTCAGACGCAATGACCTTCTTAAGCGTGACTTCGAGAAGCCCGGTCGGATCGTTGACGTCTTCCGAGATAAAGATGCTGCGCGTCAGCCGATCTCGAGTTTCGCCAGGTTCTGCAGCAAGCCGCGCCGCCTCACGGACCAGCTTATCAGAGGCAGGGCGATAAGGTCGTCCGAATGGGAAGACAAACAAACCAAGCAACAATCGCACTGCGTCGTTCGGGAAGTTGTCGATGGCTTCCGACAGTGCGGTCTGGAATCGATTAAGCCCATTTCGTGCGGCAAGCTCAACAAACACCTTATCGGCTTCAGGCTTTCCGTCATCCTCGAAGCGTTTGAGAACGCAAGATAGGAGATAGAGTTCCGACAGCGCATCCGCCATACGGCCTGTCAGCATCTGGCGGGTCTTCAGGCCGCCGCCCAACGTCGCAACAGCCATGTCGGCAACAAGCGCGAAGTTACGGGATTGCCGCCAAAGCTGCCGGTACCAGCGCGCATTCGATCCCGCATCCACCGGCACATTGCCAAAACTTCCAAAGGTCAAGTTGTGGAATAGAGCACCAGCAAAATTCGAAACCGAATAACCAAGGTGCCCCATGAAGGCATCCTCAAACTCGTCAAGACCGGATTCGCGGTCAGGATTCTGTGCGGCCTGCACCTCTCGATACAGATAGGGGTGCGAACGCAGCGCGCCCTGGCTGAACGTGATCAGCGTCCGCGTCAAGATGTTCGCACCTTCGACCGTTATACCCACCGGCACCATTTGATAGGCCGACTGAAGATAGTTTGAGGGCCCATCACAAATTCCTCGGCCGCCATGAATGTCCATCGCATCGTTCACCGCCTGGCGCATCTTTTCAGTGGTCTGGTATTTCATTAGCGCTGAAATAACCGATGGCTTCTCGCCCGCCGCAACCATGGCCGCTGTAACGCCGCGTGCGGCCTCATTCACATAAGCCGTTTCTGCAATGCGCGCCAAAGGTTGCGCAATCCCATCCATGCGAGAAATCGGTATTCCGAACTGCTTGCGAATCCGCGCATAAGCCGTGGTGTGGCGCAACATCGCCTTGGCACCTGCCGTAGCCGACGATGGCAGTGAAATAGCACGCCCTGCAGCAAGGCATTCCATCAGCATTCGCCAACCCTGACCGACACACTCCTCGCCGCCGATAACCCAGTCGAGCGGAATAAAGACATCCTTGCCCCAATTCGGTCCGTTCGGAAATGCCGACCCGGAGGGCAGGTGCCGACGCCCGATTTCGACGCCTTCATGATCTGCAGGAATGAGCGCAACCGTGATGCCCACATCTTCGCCATGACCCAGCAAGTTCTCTGGATCGAACAGGCGGAAAGCCAATCCGACAAGCGTCGCCTTCGGTCCAAGCGTAATGTAGCGTTTGTCCCAGTTGAGCCGGATACCGACCGTTTCGCGGCCATTGTGTTCGGCTCTTTCAACGCGACCGATGTCGCGCATCGTTGCCGCATCCGAACCCGACGTCGGACCGGTCAGCGAGAAACAGGGGATCTCTTTGCCCTGCGCAAGCCTCGGCAGATAGTGCTCTTTCTGTTCGTCCGTACCGTATTTCTCGATAAGTTCACCTGGCCCCAGAGAATTGGGAACCATCACTATCGTCGCCACATCCGGAGATCGCGAAGCGACCTTGCCAAGAATCAGCGACTGAGCCTGCGCTGAAAAACCAAGTCCGCCGTGCTCTTTGGAAATGAGCATTCCGAGGAAACCATTCTCGGCCACGTAATCCCAAATCTCCTGCGGGATCTCCTTATCATTGAACCGGATAACCCAATCATCGATCATCCTGCAGAGCTGGTCAGTCGCCCCATCAAGGAATGCCTGTTCTTCCGCGGTCAGTTCAACGCCCGGCAGATCGTGCAACCGGTTCCAATTGGGCTGACCAGAAAACAGTTCTGCATCGAAACCGACGGTACCAGCTTCTAGTGCTTGCTGCTCCGTATCAGACACCCGCGGCAGGATGCTGCGCACCATTGAGAAGGCAGGTGCGATCAGCACGCTTCTGCGCACCGAAGGGACTGCCAGCAGCCCCAATACAATGACCGGAACCCACGCCAAGAACCCAAAGAAGCTCGACGGAAAAATTCCACCCCCGGACTGAGAAAGCTGTCCGACGAGGACCGCGGCCCCAATACTTGCCGCCCAAACAGCGAGCGGCGCCCGGTTCATTGCCAGAGCAATCAAAAGCGCTGCCAGCAAGACCACAAAGAACAATACAGTCATCAGATGGACCTCCTCGCGCATGCCCGCACCTGTATGGTCGGGAAGCTTGCGAATTTGTAGCCCGTCAGGGCTTTTACCTTAGCAAATGCGAATGCCGCTGTCCGGCCACGTTCTGGTTCAAACCGGCCATCCGAGAACCAGCAAAACATTGAGGCTGGCATCAAATCAATCGACTTGTATCTCAAATGAATGACCGTTTCTGTACCGACGACCGTCTTGCGGGGCAACATTGCGATTGCAATCGCCAGCAAGTCTGAAGCAAAACTCCAAACACGGCATGAACAAGTTTCATGATACATCCCTGACCACAACCCGAATTGGGAAAATCCGCTTGAATACGACACATACTTGATCATAGGACCCCAAGATTTGACTTTTAGTTCAAGCCTTGCGGCAATCGACTGCCGACAATTGCATGGCAATTGAGCAGTTGTGTGCAAATCATCGCTTACACCCGAACCTAGGCTTCTGCGGACTTGTTCCGCCCCAGGATAGCCGGTAGAGCATCTTGTCATGGAATGTCGCATGCACAGCGATATCGGCGCAAAAGCGCAACCGGAAAGCCTGGGCATAGAATGTGATGCGCGCACCCGGCATTGGGGGTCGAAACATAACATCCCAGCGATCCAAGGGAGGGAAACGTGGCAGAAGAGCCGATCGTCGCTCAGACAGGACCTTTTCAGGTCGAGCTTGAAGAAGGCAAAGCGTACTTCTACTGCCGTTGCGGGCGCTCAAAATCGCAGCCGTTCTGCGACGGAACGCATAAAGACACCGGTATCGAGCCGCTCCGCTTCATCGCCGATAGAAGTGGCATGCACAATTTATGCGGCTGCAAGACCACCGACGACGAACCCTATTGCGATGGTTCCCATAACATTTTGTAGACGAGCGGCAGATGGAAATTTGCGGCCTAAGGATTGGTGCCTGACTTAAGCTCATTCGGACACAGCCGGCTGGACGCGTTGAATGTGAAGGATTGCCAACCCGCTCCGACCAGAACCACATAACCCGACAGGCCCCATGGACTATTTCCTGCAGCAGCTCATCAACGGTTTGACGCTTGGCTCCGTCTACGGCTTGATAGCCATTGGCTACACCATGGTCTACGGCATCATTGGCATGATCAACTTTGCCCATGGTGACATGTTCATGGTGTCGGTGTTCATCGCGGTCATTGTCTTCCTGTTGATCACCTCGCTATTCGGCGGCCTCGCCATCGCATTCGCGCTAATCCTGGTATTGATTTGTGCCATGGCACTGACCGCACTGTGGAGTTGGGCCATCGAGCGCGTCGCATATCGACCCCTGCGCGGCTCCTTCCGCCTCGCGCCGCTGATCTCGGCCATCGGCATGTCGATCTTCCTCATCAACTTCGTCCAACTCGTGCAGGGTCCGCGCAACAAATCGCTACCTCCAATCCTTGACGGCGGTTTTGTCATTCCCATTGGCGACGGCAACATTACCCTTGCCTACAAGCAAGTCCTGATCATCGTCACAACGGCCTTGCTCCTCGCCGCATTTTGGTTCGTCGTGCAAAAAACATCTCTCGGCCGCGCCCAGCGCGCCTGCGAGCAAGACCGCAAGATGGCTGCTCTGCTTGGCATTGACGTTGACCGCACCATTTCGCTGACCTTCGTGATGGGCGCGGCGCTGGCGGCCGTGGCCGGTGTCTTGTTCATGGTCCAATATGGTGTCGT
>JAJFHK010000308.1 GCA_021775655.1 Filomicrobium sp.
ACCATTAAATAGTGACCAGCGAACGACAAACATTGCGCGCATGTCCAGATCGCGATCGTTTGCCTCGTCCGTACCCTTTCCATGGTAGGTCGAAAGTTCGAAGTTGAGCTTCGGATAGAGGCGTGAATAGGCGGCACCCACAGCAGCGCGTGCGGCGACTGCATCATGTTGGGTGGCGATGACTGAAGGGGCTACGATTCTAGCGGCTGAAACGGCCTGCTCTACATTCGGCGGCAGCGCGTTGCGCGGAACGCGGGCCGGCTGGAGGTTCGCAGGCGCACGCCCAACGACAGCGCGAAAAAGTGCTTTGGCATCGGCCAACCGGGCTTCGGCCTCGGCGACGATGGCCTGTGCCTGAGCCACGCGGGAACCGGCTTCGGACTCTTCGGCAGCATTGCCAAGCCCGGAATCCACACGCTGTAGAACGCGGGCACGCAGTCCCATCAGCGCCGAAAGGTTGTTGCGGGCTGCGTCGAGAACGGCGCTCGCACGTTGGACCTCGAAGTAAGCTTGCACGGTTTTCAATGCGATTGAGTTGGCAGTGTCATTGACGCGCCAACGGGCGGATTCGACCCGGTTCTTTTGGCGTGCGACTTCATGGTCGCGCTCAAAGCCGTCGAACAATCGCTGGGAAAGCGACAGCGAAACATCTCTGTGATTGTGCCATTTGTCTGTTGTTTCGATCCCAAGCGGAGTTTTCAGGCTGTCGCGATGGCGGCCTTGTTCAGCTTTAAGGTCGACAGAGGGAAGTCCCAGCCCGCGAGCGGCGCGCAATTCCTGATCGATTGCCTGTCGGTTAAAGCGGATTGCGGCCAGTTCCGGGTTGGTTTTCAGCGCTTCGCTGACAACTCCTGGCAACGTATCGGCATGTGCCTGGGTCCATGCAGCAATTGGCAGCATGAGCGCGGTTAACGTCAACAAATTCAAATCGCGCTTGTGCGAACTTTTGTGCCCCATGGTGTTCCCCGCGTAGCCTCTAGATCCAATACGCGAGATAACAAAGGTGGATTAACAGGCCCCCCACCTACGTTGTGCAAAACCTAATGATTCGTTTGTGCGAATATACTTGAACCAGCAACGGTCAAAAGCGCCGGAGGCTGACGAAAGTGATATGCGCATCGGCCTGTGGCTGAATTGTTACCGCTTCCATTACTGCTTAAATTGACGCGCAGTGATTCGATTGTGTGTCAATACGTCGATTACGAGGAGCAGCACTTGTAAATCTGCTCCTCGGTCGCTTGTGTAACTGGCGTCCGGCAGTCCGGAAGCGCGCAATCAGACGATCAAGTTGGCGTTCGCACGCAGCGTATCCGCGTCGAGACCCGTCACACCCTGAAGAATGGTCATATCGACATAGCTATCGCCGCCGCCATCAACGTCGACAGCGACGGTGGTGTTGCCACCAGCTTCCGAGAGCTGAACGAATTCGCTGAGCACCGACGTGGCGTCGTCGAATCCAACGAGCAGATCGGAGATGTCGAGAGCATCGCCTTCGAGAGTCGAGAAGAGATTGACGGTGTCGGTATTACCGTCGAGGTCGCCGGCCTCCCAACCGAAAACGTCCGCACCTGCGCCACCCGTCAGCACATCGGCACCCGTGCCGCCGAACAACGCATCGGCGTCATCTCCGCCGCTGAGCGTATCGGCGCCGTCAAGCCCGTAGATCAACTGCGTACCCGCGCCACCATTCAACGTATCGTTCGTCAGATCGCCACCTGCGATGACCTGTGGAACCGTCAAGCGGAATGAATCCGTAAAGCCGAGGTCGTTGCGGTCAGCCCCGTCAATCGTTACAGCAGAAGTAATTGACACCGTGGTCGTCCCCGCATTTGCCAGCGGTCCTGCTGCCAGAGCCAGGTCATTGGCTTGTGTCTCTGTCCCGGTGAAGACGAACTCGCCGCTACCGTTATCGACCACCAAGCCACCGCTCCGGGCTTCCAACACCACTCCAGTCGGCACGTTGTTGAACGTTATCTCAATCTGCTCTGGTGCCTGCTCACCCGGCAATGTTCCGCGATCGTCGGTCAGTCGCACGTCGAGGTCGAGTTGCGCACGCCCCGTCGCATCCACTGTTGTATTCTGCGGCAGCAAATCAGCATCATCGGCTACCGGCGCAACGACGATATCGAAATCAACCGAGCTTTCTTCGAAGTCGCCGTTGTCCAATTCCAGCGAGATACCTGTCAGAGTCAGGGTCATCGTGCCGGCATAGTTCGTCGGCGGCGTAACCATCAATGCAGCGAGTGCTGCAACGGGTATCGTCCACGAACCGTCACCATTATTCGAGCCCGCCGAAAACAGGGTGCCGACCGGAACATTCTCGATCTTTACCGATAGTACTTCAGCACCGTTGGCGGTTTCGGTGTCCGCTAATGCCGCCGTCAAAAGTCCGCTCAGATCGATGGCAGTATCTTCGACACCCGCAACCGGGACCGCAGGAGCAGTGACCAGCGGAGCATCGGCGTCGGCTTCCAAATTCACTATGAAGTTGTGTTGGGCGAGCGCAACGTCACCATTCGATTGTTCGGTCGAATAGGCAGCGATATTGACGGTGACGTTGCCGTGCCAGTTGAGGGCGCCTTGAACCTGCAGCGTTGCCAGGTCGGTAGATGGAACCTTGTAATAGCCGGCGAGATTAACGCCATCGATTGTTTCTGTGACCACGGGGTATCCGCCGAGCAGTGAACCACCGTTGTTCACGCGTAGATAGACAAAGTCGCCCAATACTTCGCTGCCATCGGTATCATTCAATGCGACGGCAAGATTGAGGTCGACGGGTAGGTCTTCAACGCCATCTGGCGCTGCCGAAGTAAGATTCGGGACATCTGCAACTGCTGTCACCGGCAGCTGCACGGTCTGAATTCCAGTTGAAGAACGCAGGAAGTTAGTGCCGACGGATACGGCTTCGATCTGAATGTCAATCGGATCATTGGAATCGCTAGGCGGTGTGATCGACACTAGGCCGTTGTTGAAGTCATCGGCGGACGCAACCCAGCGTCCGGTGTTCGGGTTGAAGGTTGCCCCACTGACCGTCACGCCGGCAGGTACTTCGAACATTACCGAGATTGAGTTTACCGGATCGGGAAGTGAATCGGCGTCGGGCCCGTCTCCGGGAACAGCAAACGGGTTTGCAGGATTGGCCAGCGCGCCTTGCGCATCTTCTGTTTGACCCAGTAGCGCACCAAGATCAATTTCGGGTGGGGGGGGCGGTGTGCCTGCTGCGCCTCCCGCGCCCGGATCGATGATCAGCTGGAACTGCCCGCCCACGCTATTTGTTGCGGTCGATGACCCATCGACAGCAACAGTTGTTAATGAGAAGTCCAGCGTGCGAGGTGGGCCACCGAAGGGCAGAGAATAAAGATTGACATCGGCAAGATCGGCCGGCGTTAGCAGCCAAGTGCCGTCGCCGTTATCGATGCCAACAACATTATTGCCCGAGTCGAGAAGTACGAGATCTGGCGCAGGACCGCCAGCTGCGGCGGTCAGGCTGAGAACGTAATAGATTTGTTCGGACTGAGCTCGTCCGAGATCGGTTGCATCACGATCGGTCGTATCGCCGCCAAGCACGAGCGGGATCAACGTGGTAAACCCGAATGTGTCCACGTCTGCCGTATTGCCGTTGTTGTCTGGATTTTCAGCCGTGACTGTCGGCGTATCGGCGGTAGCGACAAGATTGACATCGAAGGTTGCCATCTCGTTGGTGAAGACGTCGACGGGTCCGCCTGCAAGATCGGCGCGGTCGCGAACGAGAGCATCGATGGGGATCGAAAAATCGACGTTGCTGTCATCGAAGATTGCCGCCAGAATTGAGAGGCCCGTGAGCTTTGTTTCTGCGGCCGTCGCAATTTCCCCTGCACCGTCCAAATCGGCCGAAATCGTAATCGTGCCATCCATGTTGTCGGTGTAGAGCCCTGGTGCCCCGACGATGCCATTTGCAGTCACCCAGTCTCGTGCCTGTGTCGCCGTTGCTGCGGGATCGCCCATAAGTTCTCGAACACGTTCGAGCACTTCGGCGTCAGCGATAAAGGTCGAGAAGTCGAGGGTGTACCTCATGACTTCTTCCGAACCGTCGTTGTCGATGTAATTCCCAGGTGCCACTTGGACGCTGGCGAGGGATACGCTGGTGCCTGCCGCCGCATCCTTCGCTTCCGTCACGGTCACTCCGGGATCCCAACCGACGAGGCCATCGACGGTTGCTGCATTGATGACCGGTGCCACTTCAAAAGCGACCGTCCAATCGGCCGATGTTGCCTGATCGCCATCGATTTCCTGAGCGACCGCTTGCACGGTAATCGAAGCGCCTCCATAGGGTGCCGAACCGGAATAGTTTGGATCCGGGGGCAATTGCAAATTGGGAATCGCGTCTGCGGTAACGCTCCAAGCGCCGCCGCCAATGAAGGTGACCGTGCCGGTGCTGCTCGATGGAATAACGCCCGCCGGCAATCCGCGAATGACGAAGCTCAGCCTTTCGGAGCTATCGTCATCGTTAAGCGTGTTGTCGGTCAACTGCGCAAGGTTCACGCCACCTGCAGCCGCAATGATCGCCGGACCAAGTTCGTAGGGCTGATCCTCGATTGCCGTCAACGCTATCGGGAATGCGTTGGGAACGTCGGCAACTTCCTGCACTTCAACGACAATATTGACCGGCGGAGACGTTGTCACAGTATCGCTGCCCGTCACTGCCGTATCTGTTACCGTCGCAGTTGCCTGGAGCGTGATGTTACCTTGCAGCTGCGATGACCAATTGAGCGGCGGCCGAACGTGCAGTTGATTGATTTCAGCCGGCGTGAACCTCCAGACGCCACCACCTTGGTCCGTGCCGAGCGCGGCTCCTCCCGCATCAACGAACGTCGCTCCTGCGGGAAGACCTGACAGCTCGACATAGTCTAGGGATTCGGAACC
>JAJFHK010000309.1 GCA_021775655.1 Filomicrobium sp.
ATTTGACGTTGTGCGACTGCATTTCGAGCTTGTGCTCGGGCTTGGTCAGCGATGAGACGATGTTTTCGCGCTTGGCAGCCAAGTCGAGGGTGCAACGTGCATCGCCGAAGCCCCAGCTCAGACCTGATTTTGTGTTGGCACCTTTCTCAATTTTTTCCTTCGCCCAGGTTTTTGAGATGGCGCAGGAGAGATCCCCGCCAGTGGCTTCTTTCGACAAAATCATCGCGCAGAGGTTCTTTTCACAGGATTTCAGATCCAGTTCTTCATTTGGTCTTTCATCCAGCGCGAAAGCGGGCGCGGCGAGAAGGCCAATGGTCAAAGCTGCGGCGCCAAGGAGAGAGGTAGAAAACCGTGTACGAACGCCAGTGATCGGCATGTTTCAAAAATCCCCATTCTGAATGATGTCCGGCATTGCAGGTTGGCTTGATGGGTGGTCATTCCGCCCCATTTTTCCGATGGACTCCTAGGAAAAATTACCGGCGGCGGCGCTGGGTTGAGATAACAATCGGACCGCAATGAGGCAGGTCAACGCGAACTGTGGAACTTTGGAAAAATGCAGATTTGAGGTGGTGGAGAGACCACAGTTGGGGGGCGTGTCTGCTGCCGGCATATTAGAGCGTTGCAGGCATTGCCGGGCGGCATGCCAAACTTATTCCTTGGGTGTGGGCTTTTTCTCGGCCGCCCGTTTTTTTAAGCGGGCTTTCTTCTTCGCTATGCGCTCCTCGCGGGCTGCCCGGCGCTTGGCGGCTTCTGCGCGCCGCTTCTTGGCTGCTGCCTTACGGCGTTTTCTAGCAATTGCTTTGTCACCGTATTTTCGTTCGCACTTCCTATGGACGAATTTGTTGATCTGCTTGATTATTTCCGAGTGGAAGATGCCAATCGAATCTTCCAGCTTCGCTGTCGACCAGACGAACGATGACAACGGTTCAGGTCCATCGATGTCTTTCAGCCGGATCCAGACTTTCGTCGCCTTGCCGTTCTGGAACTTCAACTTTGGGGCAAGACGGGCTTTAAGCGGCTTAGTGCCTTCTTCAGTCTCGACCGTGCATGCGACTTCGTGAGGGTGGACTGAGAATTCGTGCTTTGGGGCCGTTAGAGCCGTGAGTATATCCTGTCTGCGCACCTTCAGTTCTACCGAGCACTGGGCATCGCCGAAGCCCCAGGCCATCGACTTGCTCTCTGCGCCCTTGTTGATGTCGTCGCCACCCCAGGTCTTGCCCAGATCACACCGAAACATCCCTTTTTGTGGAGATTTATCAAGGATCTGCCGACAAAGCTTTTCTTCGCAAGATGCCAGTTGATCAGCTTCTTTTTCTGTAGGCTCCAAGGCAAAAGCAGGTGACGGGACGGCAGCCGAGCACAGGGAAACGAGCGTGCATACCAGCGCATACCCGCCCCAGGCGTGCATGTGCGCGGTTGAGATCAATACATTCGATCCAGAGACAAACCGGGGTCGAGTCATGAGTATCGTGCCCTTGTTCCCGCAAGTTTGATCGATTTAGAGCCAAACCTGGGCCGAACTGGGTCGGATTCACAACAACTGGTTAGCTTGACATTCGCAAACGCTTCTACTCTTTTTGCCGGCAAGTTTCGCTGTGGGTGGATGTTTTTGTGCCAGCCGCAGAGCGGAACGTACATGCCAGCAATCAAGGGGAGAACCTACAACATGGCCGTAGATCTGTCGGGTGGTCACAAGGACATGGATTACGAAGAACACCGCCGTACCTACAAGGGATTTCTGATTGGCACACAGGTGCTGGTCGTCGGTGTTGTGGTATTACTGATTGGGATGTTGGTCTTTTTGGTCTAACCGATTGAGGTTTGACTGGTTCCCGAACTCTCTATCAATGCAAATCCTTCGGTACGCATTTGGAGCCGTCGTTTCGGTGTGAAGGTTATAGAAAGGGCCTAATCATACTTTGGGCTCCTTTTTTAATCTGTCTCTCTACTGCATAATAGCACCTTCTGGCCTCCGTCCGGCAGGCTGACAATCGGAAATCTCTATGGTCACGATCGCTGTCACGGCTGAAGCCGAAAACGAGCCGCGCGTCGCTGTGTCCCCTGATACGGTCAAAAAACTCGTTGCGAGCGGTTGCAAAGTCCGCATCGAGTCTGGTGCTGGCTCGCGCTCGCAATTTTACGACGACGCCTACACCGCCCAGGGTGCGGAGATTGCTGCGACCGCAGCAGACGCGCTGAATGGTGCGGATGTACTGCTCAGCGTTCGGCGCCCTTCGAAAGAAGATGTTGAGGCGTTGGCTGCGGGGGCAGTCGTGGTTGCAATGCTCGATCCGTTTGGCGATCGGGGCGATCTCGAAGCGCTGGCATCGACCAAGGCGAAGCTGTTCTCAATGGAATACATGCCGAGAACAACGCGTGCGCAGGCAATGGATGTTTTGTCGAGTCAAGCCAATCTTGCCGGCTACAAGGCGGTTGTCGATGCGGCTTCCGAATTTGGTGCCGCGGTGCCGATGATGATGACACCGGCAGGCACGGTTCCGGCTGCGAAGGCTTTCATTATGGGCGTTGGTGTTGCTGGGTTGCAGGCGATTGCGACTGCGCGGCGACTTGGAGCCATTGTGACAGCGACAGATGTCCGTCCGGCTACCAAGGAACAGGTGCAGTCGCTGGGTGCGAAATTTGTCGCGGTTGAGGACGACGAATTCAAAGAAGCGCAAACGGCAGGCGGTTATGCCAAGGAAATGTCCGCTGAGTACAAGACCAAGCAAGCCGAACTTGTAGCTAACCACATTAAGGCGCAGGACATCGTTATTACGACGGCGCTAATTCCTGGCCGTCCGGCACCAATATTGATCAGCGCGGACATGGTGCGCACAATGAAGCCAGGCGCAGTGATAATCGATCTCGCTGCTGAGCGTGGCGGAAACTGCGAGAATACGAAGCCGGGTGAGACGATCGTAACCGAGAACGGCGTCAAGGTCGTTGGTACGCTCAACTACGCAGGCACCGTGCCGGTCAACGCTTCCAACCTTTATGCCCGCAACCTTCTCTCGTTCATCAACCTGATGATCGATAAGGAGGGTAAGCTGGAGATCGATTGGGAAGATGACATCATTCAAGGCACGCTGGTGGCGAAGGAGGGTGCGCTGGTGCACCCAAACCTTACCAAGAGTGCATCCTGAGGAGATCAGCCGTGAATAGTAAGATGCTTTGCAGGGTGCTTGCCGCGACATTTGCAGTAAGCCTCTGTGTGGCCACGCCGGCGTTTGCGGCTGGTGGTGGCGACGTTGAGCCCTGGGTCTATCAGATCATGGTGTTTGTGATAGCGATTTTCGTTGGCTATTACGTTGTCTGGAGTGTGACGCCCGCGCTGCATACGCCGCTGATGTCGGTGACGAATGCGGTCTCATCTGTGATCGTCGTTGGGGCACTGCTAGCGGTTGGGATTTCAGGCGTCGCAAGCGAAGGCAGCACGGCTGCGAAAGTGTTCGGCTTCCTGGCACTCGTGATGGCTTCGGTCAATATCTTCGGCGGCTTCCTGGTCACCAGCCGGATGCTTGCAATGTACAAGAAAAAGGAACCGAAGAAGGGCTGAAGCGCAAGCTAGCGCCATCCTTTCCGTCAGGTATCCGCGTCACCATCTGGGGGCCACTAACCGATGAATGCCAATCTTGTTGCGATCCTCTACCTGGTGTCGGGCGTATTGTTCATCCTGACATTACGGGGCCTATCGCATCCCGAATCGTCTCGTCAAGGAAACATGTACGGAATGGTGGGCATGACGCTCGCTATTCTCGTGACCTTGTCGCAGCTTCCTGGTCTTGGTGACTGGACGACGTGGCTACTAATCTTGGCGGGTATCGGTATCGGCGGCGGGATTGGCGCCAAGGTTGCCCGCGATATTCCGATGACCTCGATGCCGGAGTTGGTTGCGGCGTTCCACTCTTTGGTTGGCATGGCAGCGGTCTTCGTAGCGGCAGCAGCGCTGTATGCGCCGGATGCTTTCCACATTGGCACACCGGGAAATATCAAGGCAGCCAGCCTCCTTGAGATGTCATTGGGTGCTGCTATCGGTGCCATCACTTTCACGGGCTCTGTGATCGCGTTTGCCAAGCTCTCTGGAAAGATGTCGGGTGCCCCTATCATTTTGCCGATGCGCCACCTGGTTAACCTCGGGATCCTATTCGCGATCATCGTATTGATCGTTTTCTTCATGCAATCCGGCGGATCTACGGGTTATTTTTGGCTGATTACCGCGTTGGCCTTGCTATTCGGAGTACTCATCATCATTCCGATCGGCGGGGCGGACATGCCTGTGGTTGTGTCAATGCTCAACTCCTATTCGGGTTGGGCGGCAGCGGGAATTGGTTTCACGCTAGGCAATATCGCACTCATCATTACTGGCGCTTTGGTTGGTTCGTCAGGTGCGATCCTGTCTTACATCATGTGTAAGGGCATGAACCGATCCTTCATCTCGGTGATCGCTGGCGGGTTCGGTGGTGAGACGGCCGGTCCTGCAGGAGATGGAGAACAAAAGCCGGTCAAGCTCGGCGGGGCGGAAGATGCTGCTTACATCCTCAAGAATGCGCAAAAGGTAATCATCGTGCCGGGTTACGGTATGGCGGTCGCACAGGCACAGCACGCGTTGCGAGATATGGCCGACGCGCTAAAGGAAGCCGGCGTCG
>JAJFHK010000310.1 GCA_021775655.1 Filomicrobium sp.
GAGCGCATCGAGCCCTTCGCTATCCACCTCCAGCATCTTGAGCGCTTTGTCTGCAACTTCAGCCGTAATGCTGGCAGCGCCATCGACCGCTGCAAAGTCGCGAACGCGCCGCAAGAGACGCCCAGCAATACGCGGAGTACCCCGCGCGCGACACGCGATCTCGTGCGCTCCGTCAGGTGCCATCGGCGCGCCCAGCACGCGCGCGCCACGTTCAACAACGCGCTGTAATTCTTCGACCGTGTAGAAGTTGAGCCGGATTGGAATGCCGAAACGGTCACGCAGGGGCGTTGTCAGCAATCCTGCCCGCGTCGTCGCTCCCACGAGCGTGAACTTGGCAAGATCGATCCTGACCGAACGCGCAGCCGGTCCTTCACCAATGATCAGATCGAGTTGAAAGTCCTCCATCGCCGGATAGAGAATTTCTTCAACCGCCGGACTAAGCCTATGAATTTCGTCGATGAAGAGAACGTCGCGGTCTTCAAGATTGGTCAAAAGCGCTGCAAGATCACCAGCTTTCGAGATAACAGGACCGGAAGTCGCCCGGAACCCGACGCCCAACTCCTTGGCCATGATCTGCGAAAGTGTCGTCTTCCCCAGACCTGGAGGTCCAGCGAACAGCACATGGTCGAGCGCTTCGCCGCGTGCCTTGGCTGCCTCGATGAATACCTTGAGGTTGGCGCGTGCCTGCTCCTGCCCCGTGAAGTCGTCAAGCGACTGCGGCCGGATTGAACCCTCAAGCTCATCCGCCTCCCGCCGCTCCGATGTCACCAGCCGGTCATCATCTGTCATGAGTTGGTGGTGCATGTGTTCGTGTGAGCAGTCAAGTCGGGGACGGCGCAAGAACCAACCCAAAACGTCGGCATGCCGACAAGCAGACCACCGCAGCACACGCTCCTAAGAAGCAATACCACCCAAGCGTCAGCAAGGTTTTGGGAGCAGTCATCAAATTCAGCGCGTCATTGGAAACCAGCCACAGGCCCAAGGGCAGCGAAGCAATCACTCCAGTGATCCCAGCCGCCCCAGCGCTGACACTTCGCTCACCGGCGACCTGCCACGCCATCCAGCAACCGCTCAAGAGAGCCGGAATGCCACCCAGGATGTACGCAAACATGATGATGACCGGCAATATGTTCAGCGCAGACGCCAAATCTTTTCCCGATCCGTCAACGCCGGAAAATACTTCTGACATTGCAGCAATAATGGTGATGGCGCCAACGATAAGACCGCCGGCAAAGGGACCGACCAGCACGAAGATTGCTGCGGCCATGATGCCCTTCGCAACCGGACTCATCGCTGGTTTGTCCCTCGTGGTCCGTACACCGCACTATCCACCATCGTCATCGCCGCGGAGGCGGGCTGACGGATTGAGGAACTCCAAAAACCTACTCCGCCGCTTGCCGCGACACTCCCTTGTTCGCATCGATCCGCGCTTCGATCTCGTCGCGGTAGTGACGGATGAGGCCCTGGATCGGCCAAGCCGCAGCATCGCCCAGCGCGCAGATGGTGTGACCTTCAACCTGCTTGGTCACATCCCAAAGCATATCGATTTCGCGCTTTTCGGCTTCGCCTTTGACGAGGCGCTCCATCACACGCCACATCCAGCCTGTACCTTCGCGGCACGGCGTACACTGGCCGCAGCTTTCGTGCTTATAGAAATACGCAATGCGCGCAATCGCCTTGATGATGTCGGTGGATTTATCCATCACAATAACCGCAGCCGTTCCCAATCCGGACTTCTGCGCCGAGAGCGCATCGAAATCCATGGTCAGCCCATCGCACATGGTATGCGGAATGCACGGCACTGACGAACCGCCGGGAATGACTGCCTTCAGATTGTCCCAACCGCCCCGCACGCCTCCCGCATGCTTCTCGATGAGTTCGCGCAGCGGAATACCCATCTCTTCTTCAACAACGCACGGCTGTTCTACGTGTCCCGAAATCTGGAACAGCTTGGTGCCGGTGTTTTTTGGTTTGCCTAGACTTGAAAACCATGTCGCGCCACGCCGCAAAATGTCGGGCACAACTGCAATCGATTCGACATTGTTGACTGTCGTTGGCGCTCCATAGAGCCCGCAACCCGCAGGGAACGGCGGCTTCAGGCGCGGCTGGCCTTTTTTGCCTTCGAGGCTTTCAAGCAAGGCCGTTTCTTCACCGCAGATATACGCCCCGGCACCATGGTGGACGTAGAGATCAAAGTCCCAACCGTGGATGTTGTTCTTGCCGATAAGCTTGGCTTCATAGGCCTGATCTACGGCGGCCTGAAAACGCTCGCGCTCACGAATGTATTCGCCGCGGAAATAGACGTAGCAGGTGTGCGCGCGCATCGCGAAAGAAGCAAGCAACGCACCTTCGATCAACAAATGCGGATCGTGCCGGCAAATCTCGCGATCCTTGCACGAACCTGGCTCCGACTCATCAGCGTTGATGACAAGGTAAGATGGGCGTGGATCATTCTTCGGCATGAATGACCATTTAAGTCCGGTCGGAAAGCCCGCACCGCCACGCCCGCGCAGACCAGAAGTTTTGACTTGATCGATGATCCAGTCGTGACCGTTGTCGATGAAGGTCTTGGTCTGGTCCCAACCACCACGCACCTGAGCACCCTTGAGGCCCCAGTCCTGGAATCCATAGAGGTTCTTGAATATACGGTCTTGATCGTCGAGCATTGCAGTCTCTCAGACAGTGGTTCGGAAGTTGAATTTTTAACAAGGACGACCGGTGCTTTCACACTTGATGCCTCGCCCCCTCAACTCCCCCAAAAATTGCGGACCATGAACCCGGTGGCGACGGCAGCAACTGCACTGAAGACAAGCCACATTGGATCACCCGCGTTGGCCGCCATGTAAATACCTGCCACCAGAATGGCCAATGGCAAGATGTAGATGGCGAATGTCGCGTTCATTACCCCTTACTCTCACCAGCAAGCGACTTCGCCTGCTTAATCCATTCCTCACGGTCGATGCGGCCCTTGAAGCTC
>JAJFHK010000032.1 GCA_021775655.1 Filomicrobium sp.
AGATGGGCGTAGACGGCATCTCGATGCTGTTCGTCATTTTGACGACGTTCCTCATGCCTCTTTGCATCCTGGCAAGCTGGGAATCGATCAATACTCGCGTAAAGGAATACATGATTGCATTCCTTGTGCTCGAGACATTGATGATCGGCGTCTTCTGCGCACTGGACCTGATGCTGTTCTACCTGTTCTTCGAAGCCGGCCTCATTCCGATGTTCCTGATCATTGGAGTCTGGGGCGGCAAACGGCGTGTCTATGCAAGCTTCAAGTTCTTCCTTTACACGCTGCTTGGCTCCGTCCTGATGCTACTTGCCATGTTCGCGATGGCGAGCACGGCGGGAACAACCGATATCCCAACGCTGATCGAAGTCGGTTCGACAAAGTTCTCGCCCGACATGCAATGGTGGTTGTGGGTTGCCTTCTTCGCGTCTTTTGCTGTCAAGATGCCGATGTGGCCGGTTCACACGTGGCTGCCCGATGCCCACGTCGAAGCCCCAACTGCAGGATCGGTGATTCTCGCCGGCATCCTCCTGAAGATGGGCGGCTACGGCTTCTTACGATTCTCCTTGCCGATGTTTCCGCTCGCAAGCCAGGAACTGGCGCCATTCGTCTTCACCCTGTCGGTTGTCGCGATTGTCTACACATCGCTGGTCGCCCTGGCCCAGGAGGACATCAAGAAGCTGATAGCCTATTCGTCCGTCGCTCACATGGGCTTCGTGACAATGGGTATCTTCACGTTCCAGCAGCAGGGTATCGACGGCGCCATCTTCCAAATGCTGTCTCACGGTATCGTTTCGGCTGCTCTCTTCTTGTGCGTCGGCATCATCTATGACCGCATGCACACCCGCGAGATAGCGGCCTACGGCGGACTTGCCGACCGTATGCCGATCTACGCAACCGTCTTCATGGTGTTCACGATGGCCAACGTCGGCCTGCCCGGAACCTCTGGATTCGTCGGAGAATTCCTTACGCTTCTGAGTGCATTTAAGGCAAACACCTGGGTCGCATTTTTTGCGACCATCGGCGTTATCTTGTCGGCGGCGTACGCTCTCTACCTTTATCGCCGAGTCATCTTCGGCGTGCTCGAAAAGGCCAGCCTCAAGGCAATCCCCGACATGAATGCCCGTGAGATCACCATCATGGCCCCGCTTGTGATACTTACGATCCTTCTGGGTTTCTATCCCGCTCTTCTACTCGACGTCATGGCTGTTTCCGTCAAACAGCTCGTAATGAACTTCGAAGCTGCCGTGGCACAGTCCACCGCCGCTGTCGCCCAGTGATCTTCGGAGGCCGCAAACTGCCATGTCGATTCTGTTAAGTTACGCACCGGCTTACCCCGAGATGCTTCTCGCTGTCGGCGCAATGGCGTTGCTGATGATAGGCGCATTCAGTGAAGATTCACCGCAAACAGGCGCATTCGTCGGCTGGCTTTCGATCGCATTGATGATCATGGCCGCAGGACTGATCGTCCTTCAGCCAGAAGGCACGCAGTACCCCTTCGAAAGGGCTTTTGTGGTCGACCAGTTCGCCCGTTTCATGAAGCTACTGATCCTTGGTGGCAGCGCTGTCGCAATGCTCCTGTCATTCGATTTTCTGCGCGGCAAGAACTTGATGAAGTTCGAATACCCCATCCTCCTGCTGCTCGCCTGCGTCGGCATGATGATGATGGTGTCAGCCAATGACCTGATCGCGCTTTATCTTGGGCTCGAACTACAAAGTCTCGCGCTTTACGTCCTTGCCTCCATGCAGCGCGAGAACGTCCGTTCCAGCGAGGCCGGCCTGAAATACTTCGTCCTGGGCGCGCTTTCCTCTGGCATGCTTCTCTACGGAGCTTCCTTGATTTACGGTTTTGCCGGAACCACGGGATTTTCAGGAATCGCCAACGTCGCACAAGCGCAACCTGCTGCGGAAAACATTGGCCTCATTGTCGGCCTCGTATTCCTGCTGGTCGGCCTCGCTTTCAAAATATCAGCCGTTCCGTTTCATATGTGGACGCCAGATGTTTACCAGGGGGCACCGACCCCGGTTACAGCACTCTTCGCGGCTGCTCCGAAGATGGCTGCCATGGGTTTGCTTATGCGCGTCCTTGCAGGCGCCTTCCCGGGACTCGAACAACAATGGCAACAGGTCATCTGGTTCATTGCCATCGCTTCGATGCTGCTTGGCGCTTTTGCCGCCATCGGGCAAACCAACATTAAGCGCCTGATGGCCTATTCCTCCATTGGCCACGTAGGATTTGCGTTGGTCGGTCTTGCAGCGGGCACGCCCGCAGGCGCCCAGGGTGTCCTTGTCTACCTCCTGATCTACCTGGTTATGACGCTCGGAACATTCGCGTGCATCCTGGCCATGCAGCGCGGCGACGAAATGATTGAGGATATCGACCAACTCTCTGGCCTTGCCCAGAATAATCTTGTGCTCGCCTTCATCCTTGCCATGTTGATGTTCTCGCTGGCCGGCATTCCACCCCTCGCAGGCTTCTGGGCCAAGGTCTATGTGTTCTGGCCCGCAGTACAAGCTGGTCTCTACCCGTTGGCCGTTATCGGCGTGATCGCGAGCGTCATCGGCGCCTACTACTATTTGCGCATCGTCAAGATCATGTTCTTCGACGAACCAGGAGAGAAGTTCGTGCCGATCTCGCCGAACCTCGGATTGGTCATGGGTGCGGCGTTGGTCTTCATCTTCGCGTTCGCTATCCCGCAACTAGGTGGACCGATCATCGAAGCCGCACAGGCCGCGGCAAACTCGCTACGATTGTGAGCCGCCCATGCAGGATCCTTTTTCAACCTGCAAAAATCCAACGCCTATTCTTACTCTCGACGAAACCGGCTCGACTAACGCTGAAGCCATGCGCTTAGCAATTTCCGGCGAAGCCGGACCGCTTTGGGTCAATGCTTGGCGGCAGACAGCTGGACGTGGAAGGGAAGGGCGCGAGTGGACCAGCGTTGAAGGCAACCTCCATGCAAGTCTGCTCATGACATTGTGGGTCGAAACTAGAGAATTACCTCAACTCTCGCTTTTAGCCGGCGTTGCCCTGGCTGAAGCGGTAGAGGAATTGCCATCTACAATGGGCAATCAACCTATTCGCCCGTGCCTCAAATGGCCCAATGATCTCCTTTTCGGTGCAGCCAAATGTGCAGGCATTCTAGTCGAGACCACAGCGCTACCCAGCGGGGCATTCGGGTGCGTCATTGGCTTCGGCGTGAATATCGACACCACGCCTGCCATCGAAACCCGCCCGGTAACGAGCCTGGCACAGCAGTCGATACCGGCGACGCCCATGGCCCTACTTTCGGGAATTGACCGGGCGCTACGCAAAAGGTTGGCCGCCGTCGCGAACCCAGATTGGTTTTCCCAGCTCAAGACAGATTGGCTGAGTCACGCGCTGCCGACAGGCTCGCCGGTCACTGTGACCACAAGAAACGAGGCCCACAGTGGACGCTTCATGGGGCTTGACGACGATGGCGCCCTCTTGCTTGAGGATGGGACAGGACATCTCAGGAGAATAACGCACGGTGACGTTTCAGCCGGCGGTCCCGTAGTGTAGGCTCGGCGGCTAAAAAGATCCGGCCTCTGAGTTTGGTCAGATGGCTGACACATTGAGAATGGTCATGACCCGCCGGGGCCGGCCCAGGAAAGGAACTGAATGGCGCAATCGCCCAATAACAAAACCGACGAAATCGTATTCCTCGCCCTCGGCGGATTAGGCGAGATTGGAATGAACGTCTACCTCTATGGCGTTGGACCGGTTCAGAGCCGGCAATGGTTGATGGTAGATCTCGGTATTACCTTCCCTGGTCCTGGCGAACCAGGTGTCGACATTGTCCTGCCCGATCTACGTTTCATCGCTGCCGAAAAGAGTGCGCTGGCAGGTATCGTTGTTACCCATGCCCATGAAGACCACATCGGTGCGATCATCGAGTTGTGGCCGCAGCTGCAAGTCCCAGTCTATGCAACTCCCTTCACGATGGGGATGCTCAAAGCCAAATTGTCCGAATTTGGCGGAAGACTGAAGCCGGAGCTTCGAGAAATTCCAGTCGGCGGCCGCTTCGAGGCAGGGCCCTTCGACGTTGAATTCGTCAGCATGACTCACTCGATACCGGAAACCTCAGCCTTGGCTATCCGCACCACCGGCGGAACTGTATTCCATTCAAGCGACTGGAAAATCGATCCCGCTCCGGTGATCGAAAAACCAATAGACCAGGACAAACTGAAGGCTCTTGGACGCGAAGGCGTCGATGTAATGGTTTGCGACTCGACCAACGTTCTGCGTGATGGAGTGTCGCCGTCCGAGACCGATGTCGCAAACTCGCTGACTGAAATCATAAAGAAGGCGCCGCACCGGGTTGCCGTCACCACGTTTGCTTCCAACGTGGGTCGAGTGCTGGCTGTCGCACGCGCCGCTCATGCTGCCGGGCGGCACTTGGTTGTCGCCGGCCGTTCGCTCCACCGCGTGATCGGCGTCGGTATCGATACAGGTTACCTGCCATCCGACTTCAAGTACCTCGACCAGGAGGAATTCAGCTACCTTGAGCGCGATGAGATCGTTGTGCTGCTGACCGGTAGCCAGGGTGAGCCGCGCGCTGCGCTCTCACGCGTTGCCGATGGCGAACATCACGATATTAAGTTCAGCAAGGGCGACCTTGTGATCTACTCGTCTCGCAACATTCCCGGTAATGAAAAGGCCATCGGCCGAGTCCAAAACGCACTGGCCCGGCTCGGCTGTGAAATCCTCACCGACAGCGAAGACCTCGTCCACGTTACCGGACATCCCAGGCGCGGCGAATTACGCCAGATGTACGAGTGGATCCAGCCCAGAGCCCTGGTGCCAATGCACGGAGAAGCGCGCCACCTGCGCGCACATGCAAAATATGCCAGCGAATGTGGCATCAAGAACGTTGTTGTTCCCGAGGATGGTGCAATCGTACGCCTAGCCCCCGGTAAACCTACCATCATCGACGACGCCCCTGTTGGCAGGCTCTACCGGGATGGCCGCCTAATTGTACCTGGCGATGAAGGGCCAGTCCGGGAGCGCCGCAAACTCTCGGTTGTGGGAATCGCAGTTGCATCATTCACAATGACGCCTCGCGGCGAATTGATTTCTGATGTTCTCGCCGTTCTTGATGGGATTCCCTCAAAAACCCGCGATGGCGACTCGATGGAGGACGTCGTCCTCGATGCCGTTGAAGGAACGATTGAAAGCATTCCCAAGGGGCGCCGCAAGAACCTGAACCTTGTGCGCGATGCGGTCTACAGAGCCGTCCGCGCAGCCATCAATGAAGAATGGGGCAAGAAGCCCATCGTCAAGATCCTGCTTCACGTTGTTGACTAAGCAACGCTCTCGCTTCCACGCAAACTACGGACACTGAATAAAACGGAGCCAAGTAACGATGATCGGTCGTCTAAATCACGTCGCCATTGCTGTCCCCGACCTAGCCGAGGCAGCCGCAACCTATCGGGATGCGCTTGGCGCTGAAGTGACAAAGCCGCAGCCAGAACCCGATCACGGCGTCACCGTGGTTTTCATCAATCTGCCAAACACCAAGATCGAACTCCTGGAGCCCCTTGGCGCGGATTCCCCGATCGCGAAATTCCTCGAAAAGAACCCGAACGGCGGCATCCACCATGTTTGTTACGAAGTCGATGATATCATCGCGGCTCGCGACCAGATGAAAGCCACCGGTGCTCGAGTGCTTGGCGATGGAGAGCCGAAAATGGGCGCCCATGGCAAACCGGTGCTCTTCCTGCACCCCAAAGATTTCTGCGGCACACTTACAGAGCTAGAGCAGGCATGATCGCCCGGGGTAGCACCTGCCGGCTGACCGCAAGAGAGGAAGACCGCTATGAGTTTGACCTTCGCCATCGCCATATACTTCATTGTTTGGTGGCTGACGTTGTTTGCTGTTTTACCCTTCAACATCCACACTCAGGACGAAGCTGGCGAAATTGTTCCGGGCACTCCCGGCAGCGCGCCTGCCAAACACCAAATGCTGAAGATCGTTGCAATAAACACCGTGATCGCCAGCCTGGTCTTCGCCCTTGTCTGGAGTATCATTGTCTTTCAGTGGATCGACCTTGATTTCATGAAACTGCAACAGCAATCACCTGTCTGAGCTGAAACCGGCAACGAAAGCTTTCGGTAAGGTCGCGCCAATTTCAGTTGCCCGCACAGACCACCACCTGAGGTGCTCAAATCAAAATATCCAAAGCCTGTATCCGACTTCGGCTGAGCCTAGTGTAGTTCCGTCGATAAATATTGGGCAGTCGAATTGGTGTTTTCAGGGCTCAGGTCAGGCTATTTGCACTTCCGCCGCAAAACTCATCAGGCCACAACAAGAAAGAAAATGGCACGAAGCCGAAGCCACGCGCCATCCAAATCCCTATCGGTCTGTTTGATCTGATTGGTTAGTCGATCAGAGACTCGACGTGTTCCCAGTTAACGAGGTTGTCGAAGAACGCCTCAAGGTACTTTGGCCGCGCATTGCGATAGTCAATATAATAGCTGTGTTCCCAAACATCACAGCCAAGAATTGGCGTTGCTCCATGCATCAGCGGATTTTCACCGTTGGGAGTCTTGGCGACTTCCAATTTTCCATCCCGGATTGCCAGCCAACACCATCCCGAACCAAATTGTCCTTTGCCCGCTTCCATGAAATCGGTTCGAACCTTATCCAGCCCACCGTAAGCTGCAATCAACGGTTCCAACTTTCCAGGCACTTTGGTTCCACCGCCGCCTGACTTCATCCATTGCCAGAAATGGATGTGATTGAAATGCTGGCCGATCTGATTGACGACTGCCTGATCTTTATCGGCGAAAGCCTTCTTGCAAATATCTTCAATCGACATGCCTGCATATTTCGAGCCTTCTCCAGCAATCTCATTGCCCTTGTCGACATAGGCCTTGTGGTGCTTGTCGTGGTGGAATTCCAGTGTCTCTGCCGACATGTACGGCTGCAAGGCGTCGTAAGCATAGGGCAGGTCGGGTAGAGAAAACGTCATTGGGTACTAGCCTCCAGTAATTACACATCTGAACGTGCGCACGAGTTGCCCGCAACCTAGCCGTTCACCAAGTGTGGTGCAACGCATCACGGCGCGGGAGGTTCCGAAATTCTATTTGTTCAGTAGTGTTGAAGCAGGACCGGCCAAATCGAAGGGCAGAGAGGAAAGATTGGGTCAACACCGACCCCAGCCAAATCGTCATTATTGGGAAAAAAGCGATCCGCAGGACACGGAATGGGGCGCGAAAATGCAAAAGTGAAAGGGTGCGGTGCCCTGGACACCGCACCCATTCGGATCACGCCGGGGAA
>JAJFHK010000311.1 GCA_021775655.1 Filomicrobium sp.
CTATCCATACCCAATTTCGTCTTGAAATCGGTAACGATGGGAATCGACGCCCCGCAACCCATGAGCACAGCCGGCTTTCCCCACTCGTCCTCAAGACCTTGCGCTGCAGCAGCCATGGCAGGAGTCGATGTGTCAAACCCAATCGCCGCCGATCCATGCCCGCCCTTGAATTCGATCGAGCAGTCGTCCGGAATTCGTGCCTCGAAGTATCCTTTTACGTCTTTAATCACCGCATCGGGATCCTGACCAGGCACCAATCGACAGGTGATCTTGACGCTCGCCTCGGCCGGAATAATCGTCTTCGTCCCTGCACCCTGATAACCGCCCGAGATGCCATTGAACTCCAAGGTCGGGCGCGACCAGAGTTGTTCGAGTGGACCGTGCTTTGCTTCGCCCGCCGGCGTTGAAAGGCCAACGCCGCTAAGCGCAACAGATGCGTCAAAACCTATCTCGTTCCATTGCCGCAGCTGCTTTGCAGTCGGTTTCTTTACGCCGTCGTAAAAGCCAGGAATCGTAATCCGCCCCTTGCCGTCGTGGATCGAGCCGCAAATCTGCGTCAACACGCGGATCGGATTGATTGCAAGTCCACCATAAAGACCTGAGTGCAAATCGCGGTTCGGTCCGCGGAGAATGACCTCAACCCCCGCAAGGCCACGCAACATTGTCGTAATCGCCGGAGTATCCCGATCCCACTGTCCGGTATCGCAAACCAAAACAAAGTCAGCCTTCACTTTTTTCGCATGCTTCTTCAAGAAGCCCGGCAATGACGGCGAGCCGCATTCCTCCTCGCCTTCAAGCATCACCGAAACATTGACCGGCAATTCCCCGTCAACTTCATGCCAAGCTCGGGCAGCTTCGAGGAAAGTCATCAACTGACCTTTGTTGTCCTCCGCCCCGCGCGCGACAATGACCTTGCCATTGCCCTTTTCATTCCCAATCCGCGGCTCAAATGGTGGCGACTTCCACAATTCGAGCGGATCAGGCGGCTGCACGTCATAATGGCCATAAAACAGAACATGCGGCTTTCCCGGATCGCGCTTGTCGCGATCCCGCGCCACCACCATTGGATGCCCGGTCGTCGGAATGACTTCGGCGGTGAAGCCGCAATCACCAAGTGTACCTGCACACCATTCAGCAGCATTCCGGCAATCACCAGCATAAGCAGGATCGGTTGAAATACTGGGAATCGACAACAGTTCGAACAACCGATCAAGGCCCGCATTATGCGCGGCATCAATCCGTTTAAGGACTTTGGCAAGGTGTGATGTCATGAGGTCCGATGAATTTGGAAAAGTCGTCTGCAAGGGGAAGTAGGCGTTGCGCAGACTGTCGGAACCAGCCATCCCTTGTCAAAACCTTCTTCAATGTTCCCGCAATACATCGAAGTGCCCACTGTCGCTACATCCGCTTCGCTGCTAATCCCTTCACAACCAAATGTCAGACCGCCGGCTCCGGCGGCCCGGCCACCGATTGATTGGAGCGTGCCATGGCCACAACACAAGCAACGACCCCTGGCAAGCGCGTCTACCGCTTTGCGGCAGGCGATACGGAGGGTAGCGCCGAAATGCGCGACCTGCTCGGCGGCAAGGGTGCAAACCTCGCCGAGATGGCCAATCTCGGACTACCCGTCCCTTCAGGATTCACGATCACCACTGAAGTCTGCACGACCTACTACGAAAACGGCGAAGAGTTGCCTGAAGGACTTCGGTCCGAAGTCGAAGCAGCGATGGAGAAGGTCGGAGCCGCCGTCGGCGCAAAATTCGGCGACGAGGAAAACCCGCTTTTGGTTTCGGTCCGTTCCGGCAGCCGCGCTTCCATGCCGGGCATGATGGACACGATCCTCAACCTCGGTCTCAACGATACGACGGTTGCAGGCCTCGTCAAGCGCGCAGGAGACGAGCGGTTCGCCTACGACAGCTATCGACGGTTCATCCAGATGTATTCCGATGTCGTGCTTGGTGTTGATCATGGCATCTTCGAAGATCTCCTCGACAACTATAAAAATCTGAACGCCGTCTCGTTCGATACCGAACTCAAAGCAGACGACTGGAAGGACATCATCGATCAATACAAGGATGCTGTCGAAAACGCTTTGAAGAGACCCTTTCCCCAGGATACCGGCGAGCAACTATGGGGAGCGATAGGTGCCGTATTCGGTTCCTGGCAGACCCATCGCGCGCAGACCTATCGCAAGATCAACCAAATCCCAGACTGGTGGGGCACCGCCGTCAATGTCCAAGCAATGGTCTTTGGCAACATGGGTGAGACGAGCGCTACCGGCGTCGCATTCACCCGCAATCCCTCGACAGGCGTCAAGGAAATCTACGGCGAGTATCTCGTCAATGCACAGGGCGAAGACGTCGTCGCCGGCATCCGCACGCCGCAACCACTGACTGAACGGGCCCGCACGGAAGCGGGCGAAACGCTTCCTTCGCTTGAAGCTCTCATGCCTGACGCCTTCAAAGAACTGGTCGAGATCTTCAACCGGCTTGAGCTCCACTATCGCGATATGCAGGACATCGAATTCACCATCCAGGATGGTCGGCTCTACATGCTGCAGACACGTGCGGGCAAACGTACTACCGAAGCCGGCCTCAGCATCGCGGTCGATATGGCCGACGAAGGCTTGATTACCAAAGAAGAAGCCGTACTGCGGGTCGACCCAGCGGGCATCGACCAATTGCTGCATCCACGCATAGATGAAAACGCGGAGAAAACCGTTCTTACCGTCGGATTGCCGGCCTCACCCGGCGCAGCCGCAGGTACCATCGTATTTTTCGCCGACGAGGCCGAACAACTCAAATCGCAAGGTAAATCCGTAATTCTCGTGCGCACGGAAACCAGCCCTGAAGACATTCACGGAATGCACGCTGCAGCAGGAATTCTCACCGCACGGGGCGGAATGACGAGCCATGCAGCGGTCGTCGCGCGAGGCATGGGACGGCCGTGCGTTTCAGGTGCAGGGGCACTTCGCATTGACGCCAAAGCCGGCACGCTCACGATAGCAGGCAAGGTCTTCAAGGCGGGCGATATCATCACGATCGACGGAACGACAGGCCAGGTCCTCGAGGGGCGCGCCAAAATGCGCCAACCCGAAATGTCAGGAGCGTTCGGGAAGTTGATGGGCTGGGCCGACGAATTCCGCGCACTCGGAGTCCGCGCAAATGCTGACAGTGGGCGTGACGCCCAGCAGGCGCGCGAATTCGGTGCCGAGGGTATCGGTCTCTGCCGCACCGAGCACATGTTTTTCGAAGCAGACCGCATTCTCGCAATGCGTGAGATGATTTGCTCTGAAACTGAGGCTGGACGCCGCTCAGCCCTTGCCAAAATCCTGCCAATGCAGCGCGCCGACTTTGAGGACCTGTTCGAGATCATGGCCGGCCTGCCGGTTACAATCCGGCTACTCGATCCACCGTTGCACGAATTCCTCCCCCATGAAGACAAGGAGATCGCACAAGTCGCTGAAGCACTTCGCATGGAACCCGACAAGCTGAAAGAGCGGGTCACCGAGCTGGGCGAATTCAACCCAATGCTCGGATTCCGTGGCTGCCGCCTTGCGATCCGTTACCCCGAAATCACCGAGATGCAGGCACGCGCCATATTCGAAGCAGCCGTCAATGCTGCCAGGAACTCCGGTAAGCCGGTGCGTCCCGAAGTGATGATCCCGCTGGTCATCTACCGCAAGGAATTCGACATCCTTGCCGAAGTTATTCGTCAAGCTGCTAGCGCCGTGGAAAAAGAATCCGGCGAAAAACTCACCTACGATATCGGGACGATGGTGGAGTTGCCGCGCTGCGCACTGAAGGCCGATGAGATCGCGGAAGGAGACTTGGGTGCAGAATTTTTCTCATTCGGGACCAACGATCTAACGCAGACATGCCTCGGACTTTCGCGCGACGATGCCGGTCCAATTCTACAAACCTACATCGAGAAGAAAATTTTCGAAGTCGACCCGTTCATTTCAATTGACGTTTCGGGTGTCGGAGAACTGGTTGAAATTGGAACGGAGCGTGGCCGCAGAGTCAAACCGGGACTGAAGATCGGCATCTGCGGCGAACATGGCGGCGATGCCGAATCGGTCGCCTTCTGCCACCACACAAAACTCGATTACGTTTCCTGTTCACCCTACCGTGTACCCGTCGCGCGACTCGCTGCAGCCCAGGCTGCATTGCGCGAAAGATCACTCAACTAATCACCGGCACGGCAGAGATGACTGGGCTTCCCGCTTCTTACGCGCCACCACAAGACGCCGCTTCAGCGCCTCCTGAAACTGTAACGCAATCACATCATCGGGTTCAGAAATCGCACAATCAAGATCGAGAACAGAGAAGCGCAAAGTCCCCTCGGCCGTGCGCTCGCCCGTGATGGAGAACGCATTCCCGCCGATCTGAACTGACTTGGCTGGCCTTTTGGAACTCATGCGAATTCAATTGCCCACATCGCTTCTTCAGGGCCAGTAATTCGCTGGTTTGCAAGCATTGGACAATCAGGCGCTGCAGAAAATCAGTCTTCACTCCGTATGCGCAGTTCCACCTTCAGCAGGAACCGCAAAGTCAGGAATAGTGACGGATTTATTCCTTGATGTAACGATTGTTATTCGCAGATGACGATACAATCAGGCTACTGAGCGTTCGATCCTCAATACCAATGCTTATCTTCTTCATCAAGACTGGGCCGCTTGGGGCGCTGCCCTTCAATATGCGGGAGAAGAATCAAGACAATCAACAGTGGCGGAAGCAGGAAGCACCAGCCCATCCAGAACGAGTAATCACGGTTCTTATAACCGGCAAGTCCGCCCGCAATTGCAGCTGCCAGCATGGCCGTAACTCCCCATACGACAATCCAAGTCAATGCCGTCATTGCTGGTTCCTTCGCGTTTACAGACAATAGAAAAAGTCATTATGCGAATGCGTCCATAGGTGAGATGGCGTGCAATTGTGGCAAACGCAAGCGCACAAGTCCAACCAACTTAATTGCCTGATATCAGCGGCCCATCGCTTCGAAGTCGAGGCCGAGGTCAAGGACTTGTGCCGAATGGGTCAGCGCCCCAACTGAAATAAGGTCAACTCCCGTTTCCGCAATCCCGCGAACTGTTTCGAGTTTGACCCCTCCTGAGGCCTCCAGTAGCGCTTTGCCTTTCGTGATGGCAACGGCCTCGCGAAGCTGCTCAGGATTCATGTTATCCAGAAGAACCGCATCGGGTCCGAGTGGAAGCACCTCCCGGAGTTGGTCAAGAGTATCGACTTCAATCTCGACTTTGACCATGTGTCCGGCATTTGCACGTGCTGCCTTCATTGCTGCAGCAGCCCCGCCAGCCGCTACGATGTGGTTATCCTTGATCAGAATCGCATCGAATAAACCCGTCCGATGATTTCCGCCCCCTCCACATCGCACCGCATACTTTTCGAATGCACGTAAGCCCGGGGTCGTTTTGCGGGTATCGACGATTGTCGCGCGCGTACCGGACACCGCATCTACATATGCCCGCGTCAACGTCGCGATCCCGCTCATGCGGCCCATGAAATTCAGGGCGACCCGTTCGGCGGTGAGAATGGCCCGCGCGTTACCCGATACTCTTGCAATTTCTGTCCCTGCCCTGACCTGCAAACCGTCGCAAACCAAAATGTCGAACGCTGTCCCTTCATGGAGTGCACGAAAGGCAGCCTCTGCCAAATCGAGGCCACTGATCACTCCAGCCTTGCGCGCGGCAATAACCGCGCTGATGGTTGCATCTTCAGGAACCGTCGCATCGGTGGTGATATCGCCAGCTAGTCCGAGGTCTTCGGCAAGCGCCGCCTCAACGGCTCGCTCGATCAGCAGGCGAGGCAGTTGGGGCAAATCGATCGAACGAGAAACCGTGGACGTCACGGTGTCACCGTAGTGTCCGATTTCGAAGAGGCATCGCGGCCAACTTCATCCGGACAGGTCAGTTCGGCAAGCGCATCAAGTTCAGAAAGCACTAGAAGGGAATGGTTGGCCCGTGCTTTTGTTGCCGGACAGTCACGCCTAAAATGAGCACCCCGGCTTTCCCGGCGCAGTAGCGCGGCGCCTGAAATGAACCGCGCAGCGAGCGCCATATTGGAAAGTACCGTATCGCCCTCGGCAGCCCGTTCAATCGCTGTTAACGCGTTAAATGCGCGACGCAATCCGGCACGATCACGAATGACACCGACATCCTTGCTCATGATACGACGCACGTCGTCGAGCAATTCCGCACGCACTAGCGGGTCGGCCACGACACCATCGGCGACGCGCCGTGGTTCGACAGGACCAAGATCATTTGCACCTTCTGCAAGCCTGCAGATGTCCCCGGCCACACGGGCAGCGACAACAACGGCCTCCAAAAGCGAGTTGGACGCTAATCGGTTTGCACCATGCAATCCCGTGCAGGCGACCTCACCGACGGCCCATAATCCATCGAGGCTGCTCCGCCCATCGAGGTTGGTTGCAATGCCGCCCATATGGTAATGCGCAGCCGGTGCGATTGGCAGCAAATCACGCGCTGGATCGAGAGACGCATCCATACAGGTGCCGTAAACGGTCGGGAACCGCGCCGCAAACCCGTCGCCTAAGACCCCGCGGCAATCGAGAAACGCTCCACGCCCAGCGGCTATTTCCGCGAATACTCCACGCGCTACGATGTCTCGGGGCGCAAGCTCGGCATCGGGGTGCAAGTCGATCATGAATCGATGACCATCATTATTGACGAGAGTCGCACCTTCACCGCGCAGGGCTTCGGTAGCAAGCGGCGCTGGATCGAGACCGATATCGAATGCGGTCGGATGGAATTGCACGAATTCTGCGTCGGCGATTTGCGCACCCGCGCGTGCTGCAATGGCAATCGCTTCGCCTCGCGCATAGGCCGGATTCGTCGTTACATCAAAAAGTCCGCCAACTCCACCAGTCGCGACAACGACCGCAGCAGCCGGCATCAACGTGTAGGTGCCGTTTCCACGTTCAGCCCCGCGGATCATGCGCACACCCGCCACACGACCATCTTCTACAATGAGGTCTTCGGCTTCATAATCTTCAAGAATCCGGATCGAAGGCGTCTTGCGGACAGTGGAGATCAGCGCTTGCATAATGGCGGCACCGGCACGGTCACCGGACACACGAACTACGCGCTTGGCCGAATGCGCAGCCTCACGTGACAGGACAAAATTGCCCTCAAGCGAACGATCGAATGGAACACCAAAAGCAAGTAAGTCGCGAATTCGGTCACCGGCTTCGTTGGCGATCGTGTTTGCTACTGCTTCGTCAACGAGCCCGGCACCAGCTGCGATCGTATCAGCAGCATGAGCCTCAGCCGTATCGCCTTCACCAACAGCAGCCGCGATCCCGCCCTGCGCCCACGCACTCGAAGCACCTTGGCCAAGAGGCGCCGCAGAGACGACCGTTACGGGCAACGGAGTAAGCTTGAGCGCTGTGAACAGACCGGCGAGCCCAGCGCCTATAACCACGATGTCGCCCGGACCAAACTTACCATCAGGGTCGCTAAACCCGTCAATCATTGATACCTTGTCTCTGGCTTTGCCCATCTAAGCCTCGCTTCCGGTCTTGGCTACGACTTCACAGTGATACTGGACCCACCCGTCGCAAGGGCAGGAAAAGTCAACGATCAATTCGTCAGGTTGACCATCCGCTCAACCGAACGGCGAGCGCGCTCTGCAACGTCAGGGTCAACCTCCACCTCGTGCTGCATATAGAGGAGCGCATCGAGGATCTTCTCGAGACTAATCCGCTTCATGTGCGGACACAGGTTACAAGGCCGAATGAATTCCGTTTCAGGTAGCTCGGCGGCGACGTTCGACGACATCGAACACTCGGTCACGAGCATTACTTTGGCGGGCTTATTTTCCTTGGTCCAATTGATCATACCCGTCGTCGAGCCGGTGAAGTCGGCGATCTCGATGACCTCGGGCGGGCACTCGGGATGAGCGATGACCTTGAGGCCGGGCTCCGCATCACGCATCGTTTCGATCTCTTCTGCCGTGAAGCGCTCGTGCACTTCGCAACGCCCTTTCCAGGTGATGATCTCGACATCAGTCTGGGTCTGGATGTATTTCGCAAGATACTCGTCGGGAATAACGAGCACGCGCGGTGCGTTGAGGCTCTCGACGACCTTCACTGCATTCGCAGACGTGCAGCAGATATCGCACTCAGCTTTCACCGCTGCGCTCGTATTCACATAGGTCACGATCGGCACGCCCGGATAAGCTTCGCGAAGTCGCCTGACGTCTTCGGCAGTAATCGACTCCGCCAACGAGCATCCCGCCTTCAAGTCCGGTATGAGGACCGTCTTGTCCGGGTTCATCAGCTTCGAGGTTTCAGCCATAAAGTGTACGCCGGCCTGAACGATAACGTCCGCGTCGACGCGGGCCGCTTCTTTCGCCAATGCAAGGCTATCCCCCAGAAAGTCTCCCACGCAGTGGAAGATTTCAGGCGTCATGTAATTGTGCGCAAGGATGACGGCGTTGCGCTCTTTCTTCAGAGTATTGATCGCCTTGATCAGCGGCGCGTAGTGCGGCCACTCCATCGGCGTTATTACGTTTTTCACCTTCTCGTAAAGCGGGCGCATTTCCGCTTCGAGTTCGGGCGTAAATTCGAGGTCCGGACGCGGCAGCGGCGCGAACGAACGGGGTCCGCGGTGATCTGGGCTCTTAATCGCCTCGAGATAATCCATGCGAAACTCCTTCAACTTAATATGCTCAGTTTGAGCATAAGTGGTGTACAGCAATCAGCAGCCACTCATATGACCGTTTGTCTGGCAGCCGAGGCTGTTTTGGTTAACTGGTTATGCTCTGTTGGAGCATTGTTGCGTGTATTTAAGATAGGTGCTGTGACGCAAAATTTCCAGTGCATTTCGCCAATTCATCGAAAAACCTTGGCTATCTAACCGACCTGACCAGTGGAGCTGGAGTGAGATTATCCAACCTGGGATCAGCGCCAACGCCAGCCGATTTCGAAACCACCGGTCGTGTTCCGTGCCCAAAATAACAATCGGCCAATGACAAGAAATTTCTCGATAATTTAGCGATCGTTCAATCTTGATACAAAAGAAAACAGTTAATTTCCTCTTTCTGCCGATCGTCCCCAAATAGCATGCCCCTCAGTGTAAAATCATCTCTTGGAAGCAAGTCGCAAGACATCCCTAGGTGACAACATCTTGAGCAACCGTCATCCATCGAATTTTTGGAGTCACCGGTCTGGAGCGGTAATAACGAACTTCGCGCTCCTTTTGCCGGCGATCTTGATTACGTCGCTCGCTGCGATCGATTACTCGTGGACGATCACACACAAGGATGTCTATCAGGAAGCCGCCGACATTGCTGCGCTGGCGGCCGCCAAGGAGCTGACGCTATCCGACTCGAAGCGGGAAAACGTCAATGACATCGCCAAGGCGATCGT
>JAJFHK010000312.1 GCA_021775655.1 Filomicrobium sp.
AGAAAGGCGAGCGGAAAGAACACGGCGACCAGAATGATGGACAGCCGGTTTGGGATTGTCAGCGTGAACAGATCGCTGAGGGCTGCGAGAATCATCACAGCAGGGAAGACCAAGAGCAAACCATACGCAATCACAACACCAGCCTCCGAACGCGCTACACGACAACTTCTGGCGGATGATGACGCGTGCTGCCTAATTTAGGCTTAATGCTCGCAACTTTTCGAGGCAGAAAACCGGGCTTCTTGGTTGCCCTCACTTCCTAAATGCGTGGGCCGGCAACGGCAAACAGGGATCGGGTGGCCGGATCGCTGCAAAAAGCGAATGACGCGAGACTCGATGAACTTAGTTTGTCAGTACGGTTCCAACGCTTGTGAATACAGCATTCAGCGCTGGCGGCAGCAGTTGAAGGCCCGAAATAATTCCCAGACCGACGATTGATGCGATCAGTGCATATTCAATTGCCGTTGCACCATCTTCTTCAGTCTTGAACGCAAGAAGTTTTTTCATTTTTGAACTCTCCACCTCAACCTGTGTGCTGCGCAGGCCAACTTTTTCTGCGCAATGCCAACCAAATTGTTTGGAGATAGTAGACCCAAAGCCACTAACAGATGGTAGCGGAATTTACCTAGCCAAACTAAGAATGAGGGAACGCCAAAGAAACAGTTAATTCCGGTTTTTGGTGTTTCACCAATAGTGAGGCAAAAGCGAAAAAGCCACCCGGCAGTGCCGGGTGGCTTGCAGTCGAAACCGCTGGTTCTGACTTAGTTGCCGAGCGTCGTGACGATCGAAGCAAACAGCGTGTTCAATTCGGTCTTGAGGCTGGTCAGGCCGGTGATGATGCCGACGCCGACGACTGCTGCGATAAGGCCATACTCGATTGCGGTTGCACCCGACTCGTCTTTGGCGAAAGCGAAGATCTTCTGCATTGTGGACTCTCCTGTTGGGTCTTGAACAAATTCGACGTTGATTCTTGATCTAGCCGGCACATCCGTGGATGCACTGTCGATGGAGAGAAAACTAGCATTCACCCCTTACCTCGAAGTTAAAACGAATTGATTGCAAGTCCTTGCAAAGTCTTAACCGTGAATTTTCGAAGTTTTTATTTTAACTAACTCTAATAAAACGAAGTAATATTCTCCCTTATGGGCAATTTTTAGGCCGTCCAGGGCTGCAGGGCAAGACTTTATAACGTTCCGAATACCTAACGATCTATTAATCGCAATGTTATACTTGAAATTGAGATTGGAGTTTAGAACCATACGGCCTTGAATCGCGAACGAGTTCAACGGATCGGTAGGAATTCTCTTTTCTGCCGGCCGGTGGATACGGCGGCACGAATACAAAAAAGCCACCCGGCGGCGCCCGGTGGCTTTTTCGTTCGTTCGGCAGCGATCTTGGGAAAGCTTCCCAGATCGTATCCGTATTAGTTGCCGAGGCTCGTTACGATCGAAGCGAACAGTGTGTTCAGTTCGGTCTTGAGGCTGGTCAGGCCAGTGATGATGCCGACGCCGACGACTGCGGCGATGAGGCCGTATTCAATTGCGGTTGCGCCCGACTCGTCTTTAGCGAAATCAAAGATCTTCTGCATTGCACTCTCCCAAGTGGCTAGTTGTTTGACGTCAAGTCTCCAACGCTTGGTCGTCGTGCGCTGTCCATATCAATATGCGCTTCAGGCATTACTTTTGAATTAAAGGAGCTCCCGTTCTTCCGTTTTTATTTGCTTGCCCCGAATAATTTCTCCATATTACTGGTCTTTTTTTTAAAGCATACTATTTGATACAATTTTTATATTTTTTGTTACTTGAAATCACTGACCATAAAAAGAAAAAAGCCACCTGGCGTTGCCAGATGACTTCTTTTCAGTCAGCTCGGAGCCGACGTCTACGATGGGCCCGGATGGCCCGCTCAGCTTAGTTGCCGAGGGTCGTGACGATCGACGCGAACAGTGTGTTCAACTCAGTCTTGAGGCTTGTCAGGCCAGTGATGATGCCAACGCCGACAACAGCAGCGATGAGGCCGTATTCGATTGCCGTGGCGCCCGACTCGTCTTTAGCGAAAGCGAAGATCTTCTGCATTTTAACTCTCCCAATGAGGTCCAGATTTGCTCGTGATAAATGTCCAGCGCGTTGTTCGTTTGCGCCGTCGACAGCACCAAATCTACGCTTCGGACGTTAAACTGAAGTTACATCAGAATGTTTCCAGCTGTTAATTCTGGACTTATCCAATAACAACAAGTGTCCCACTTACGGTAAGCGCAAGTTTTTATCGACGCGTCATGGTTAAATTCCATAAACTGCTTCAGCTATACTTGTATTCATTGGTTTTTCCGTGATTTTCTATGGATAATAAATCGTTATTGAAGCGAAATGCTCAGAAGATCGGCCAAGTAGAAGTGCTTGGATGGATAAATCGACTGCTCGCTTTTACTGCGGACATTTTTAGCGAATCGTCGAGAACGTGTGCAGACTGGGATTCTTGAGTGTGTGATGGGGCTTGCACACGTCAGGCGGCTACAATTAGCGCCGCCGAAGAACCAGAATGTGCCAGTGCGGCGCGGCCGTTTGCACTTCATTCATAAATTCCTGGCCTAATCGCGGGCGACACTCCCTGAAAGGAGAGACCTTCATGCTGTCATCGACATTCCGCCACGCCCGCGGCCTGCTCTCAATTGCTTTTGCCGTGGCGCTCAGCGTTTTCGCTGGTACCGCCTCAGCCAACGATCTCATCGTTCGCTATGATCAGTCACAGTTGCTGCGCCTGCCGAGGGCTATCAGTCAGGTGATCATCGGGAACCCGTCGATCGCTGATGCTTCTGTGCAGGGGAGCAACCTTATTGTCGTAACGGGTAAGACCTTCGGAGTTACGAACATCATTGCCCTTGATAAGCAGGGCAACGTCATTCAGGACCAGCGCGTCATCGTTCAGCGTGACGACGTCCGTATGGTCAATCTGCACAAGGGTAGCCAACGCCAGTCGTTCACTTGCGCGCCACACTGCACGCCGACGATCACGATTGGCGATGACAAGGAATTCTTTGAAACGATCGCGGGGCACGCGGCAAAGAAGACCCAGTTCTCGTCAAGCGAAAGCGACAGCGGCGGCGGCGGCGGTCAGTAACTCCCCGACAATTGAGACTCCTTATTACATAGGGCCTTTGTGCCCGAGTTGGAAAGCAGGCGCAGACAGTGCCTGCTTTCTTCTTTGCAGCCGTCATAATTGTTTGCAAAATCTAACAGTCGTTAAGAGACCTTTTGCCAATACCGCAACCTTCATATTCGAGAAACATTTGATTCATAACAATTGCACTAGATTGAACGCCTAACAAAGTCTCCAGGGATAAAGGCGGGTCAGTCGCATGCGTTACCCCATGTCGCACAACCGGAACAACCGGTCCGGCAGCAAAACAAAAATCGCCAAGTTCACTGCGGATTCGAGTGGCACCACTGCCATCGAATTCGGCATGGTGGCACTACCATTCTTGATGTTTGCGTTCGGCATCATGGGTACCGGACTGCACTTCTTCACTCAAAACTCCTTGGAACATGCCGTCGAGTCGACAGCGCGCAAGATCCGCACCGGGCAGGCCCAGCAAAACGGCACGACAGTTAGCGAGTTCAAGCAAATGATTGTCGACGAAGCCGGGCCCATGATCGATGTCAGCAAGCTTCAAGTCCACCTGCAAACAGGTGCCGAGTGGACCGACGTTACGCCGACGGGCTGTCTTGACAACTCTGGTACTCAGACATCGGGAACAGGCAACTCAGGTGATGCTATCGGGCAGCACGCTGGCGGGGCCGGCGAAGTTGTCATGGTCACGATTTGCTACGAGTGGGATCTGGCTTCTGCGATGCCATTCCTACAGTACGGGAACATGGGTAATGGATCGGCGATGATCCAAGCATCGACGACATTCCGGACAGAACCCTACGAATAAAATCGGGAACGCAAAGCGCATACGGTCCGGGCAAATGTCCAAGCCGAAGAATGAATAAAGCCGGCAATCAAACCGTCGACCGGCCGGGGGAAAAGAAGAGTTAAATCAGAGGCTGCTATGTCGATGTCTTACGTCAAAAGTACCGCTCGCAAGTTGAGCAACTTTGTTAAACGCGCAATCGCTAATCGCGACGGTATCGCGGCGGTGGAATTTGGCTATATCGCTCCAGTGATGTTGCTCATGCTGGTCGGCTCTGTTGAAGCGAGCCGGGCTATTTCTATCGACCGCCGTTTCAGTTCGATCACGTCGATGGTGGGCGATCTGGTGTCGCGCGAGCAGGACATGGGCCAGAACAGCTCGGAGAATATCACAAAGATGACGGCGATCATGAACGCCGTCGAACACGTAATGAAGCCGCACCCCTATGACACTTTGGAACTCGAAGTGATCCCGGTGATGGGCTTTGGTGATGGAACCGATACCAAACTTTATGCACCTTCCTACAAATATGCAGGCGGCAACGTTTCTCAGGCTAAAGCACGCTGCGTTGCCTATACGTTGCCGGCAGGTCTCGTTGCTGCGGGCGGGAGCGTAATCGTCGTAGAGGCCAAGTACACTTATAAGCCATCCAGTTACGCGACGTGGATTTTCGGCACATCGCATGAATGGGACGACAAGGCGACCCACAGTCCGCGCCATAGCTGTGTCGATTTCGAAGATAACAACTGCGTTGTGTCCTGCTGAGCCGTCGCTCGCGTTCGGAACTTCGACACTTGAAAGACCTTGCGAGGCGGTCCAGCGGGCCGCCTCAAATCTTGTTCGAGTCGCCACTTCTTCGCCATTCCAGGAATTCTGTTATTTCTTTAAGCGATACCCGCGCCGCTTGCCCGTACTGATCGACAGCCACTATCGTCGCAGACTCAGGGGAATAGACTATTCGATTTAAGCAATCAGGCGCGGCGAACCCGTTATGAATCCAAAAAAGATAAACACGCGCCGTCCGAAGCACACGCAAGAAGAATTGCGCGAACTGATCATTGCGGCTGCGACTGGGCTCATTGAGGAAGGAGGGCTTGAAGCGCTCTCCGCCCGCGAAGTGGCCAGACGCATCGGATATTCTCCAGGCACGCTCTACAACGTGTTCAAGGACCGCGATGAAATTATTCTTACGATCGAGGCGCAGCTATTGGACAACCTGGGCGCCCATCTCGACGCTGTTGAGCGTCAACGTGATGCACGCACCCATGTGACGGAGTTGGCGAATGCCTATCTAGCTTTCACACAAGAGCATCCAAACCTGTGGAACCTGTTATTCGAGCACAGGCTGAGCGATGGGCAATTATCTCCAGACTGGTACCAGGAGAAGATCGACTCTCTGATGGCTCGGCTCGAAAATGCAATTGCACCGCTTACCGGAGATGGCGGCTCGGCGGACCCGCAACTGTCGGCGCGAGTGCTGTGGGCCGGCGTGCATGGCATCACGTCTCTATCAGCGGCAGGCAAGTTGACTACCGTCACCAATGAAGCAGCTCAGAGCCTCGTGCAAAACCTTGTGGCGACCTATCTTGACGGGCTGTCCAATGGCGATGCCGCGCGGCGGACACCTTAAAACCCGAGAATCATGAATCCTAGTCTGCCGGCAAACCTGTGGCTGGCTCTTGCCGGACAGGAGCATCCCGCGCGGGCGTCTCTGATTGGGCCTTATCGGGCAGCGACCCCGTTGTAATCTGACTAGTGGCCTGAGGGGCTGGCTTGGCTACTGCCCTGCTTGTACTGATCACTCCAAACCACTTGTCGCTCGGCAACAAGCGGTCGTTTAGGCCCGTCCAGAGCGAAGGCGACGAAAACGCCTCAAAAAATGGTTTCGGCGAAGGGGCGACCAATAATAACAGTACCGTCGCTATCGCCAATGCGAGACTGTTTCCGGGATAGCGAGAATCCCAGATTTTCAAGGCCGTGCCGAAGGACGCCTTTAAGCGGTTGCCCATGAAGTCAACTGAATAGATCTCATCGAGAATGAGATGCGTCACATAACCCATGAACATGAAGCCGCCGCCCAGCCAGGCGACTCCTTCGTGACGACCAAGAACATAGTGAAATAGGATCGCTGTTAGACCGGCCCAAAAAAGGCCTGCAAGAAGCGAGTGCCAGACACCGCGGTGAACAGAAATCCGGAAGAACAGTGCGCTCAACCCATACCGCACGAGAATCAAGGATCCGAGCCACAGTATCCAGAGTTCAGCGATTGAATATCGATCTGCATTCAAGAACAGTACACAGAACGAAGCGAACACACCGATTCCCGAGAAAAGAATTGTGCTGGCGCGGCTATCGCGGAGATCGATGTCGGGCATGACCGACCCTGCAACGCCTGCCAAGGTGACGGCCATGATGCTTTCGGGGCCAAGAATATCGGCGCCGACCGTCAGGGTGGCGAGTGCACCAGATACGACGGTTCCGACTGCGATGTGGGTAGCGTAATTGGCCATGCGCATATCCTCAAAGTGAACGGCAGGTGCAGCATGGTTTGACGTTCCATCTGATTCTGTGTGCCTTGGGGAGACTCTTTCGCCGTTCCGGCCAATAAAGACGGGGATGGTGCTCGACGGCAGGCGCCTGGAGCGGCCATTCGCGCCGGGCCCATGCGTCCAATGCGATGGACGAATGTCAGACCGTCGCCAAGCGCCCGGCGATATTGGAAAGCAATGTTGCAAAAGGATCGGCTGTGACCGGCGAACCACCACGAATTGGGGGAACGGGCAAGAACGGTTCTAGCGACCGGGCAATGTGGCGGCAGAGGCGGCGCCCTGTCATAGCTCGGTGGTCCCAGAAACCATCGATTAATTCGTCGAGACTCGAGGAGAGTTCGGCGCCTTTTCCTTCTTCGGTACGGACAGCCCCAGGTTGCCCGGCCGGCCCGCTAGCGGCGAAGTTGCCGGTCGAAGCATCGATCATCACGATCTTCGAAAACAGCGGGCCGGCCATTTCCTGGTAGCGTTCCAGAACGCGTTCGCAATCGACTGGCGATAGAGTGTCCTTGTGGGTGATCACCAACAAACTACGTGCGCGCAGGCGGGCCGGCAGGTCGCTGATCGCGCGGCGTTCGGATTCCGTCCACGGGCGGGCAGCAACGGAACACCATAAGAGGACGTCGGTATTCTCACTTAGGTCTACCTTGCCGTGGCAGCCTGGCGTG
>JAJFHK010000313.1 GCA_021775655.1 Filomicrobium sp.
GGCTGCTTGCTCAAACGTTTCCCCCTCGGCAAGGCGCTCGTTGATGCGGGAGACGAGAACGATGGAATCGTTGACAAGAATGCCTGACAGGCCCAGCAGGCCGATCATCGAGATGATGGTCAGTGAATATCCCATGACATAGTGGCCGACGATTGCTCCGACGAGGCCGAAGGGGATGATCATCATAACGGTCAGTTGTTTCCAGTAGCTACCGAAGACCCAAGCAAGTGTGATGTAGATGAGGCAGAACGCAAGGAGCGCTCCAGCCTTCAAATCGCGGAAGGATTCGCGGCGTTCTTCGTCTCGGCCTTTGTACACGTGGCTGACGCCATACTTTGCAGTCAGCGTCGGCATTATTTCCGCTTCGAGTCGCGATACGACTTCTTCTGTCGACGTGATCTCAGCGTCGATGTCTGCAGTAATGGCAACTGCTCGAATGCCATCGTTCCGCTGCACGATGGAGAAGGAGCGGCGCTCTGTTATTTCGACGACTTCCTTCAAGGGAACGCGGTCGCCCGCAGCCGTCGTCAGGTAGAAGTTTTCAAGATCCTGGCGACCGGCTTCGGCCTGCTGCCTCATGACGCGAACAGTGATTTCCTCATCACCACGGGCGAATCGGGTGGCGATTGCGCCTTCGAATGCGCGACGAACCTGCGCGCCGACGGTCTGGCCGGTCAGGCCGAGGGCTGTGCCACGCGCATTGACCTCAAAGACGAGTTCCTGTTTGCCATAAGGCAGGTCGTCAGTGATGGCGGAGACTCCGGGGAAGCTGGTCAGGGATACTTTCAGTTCTTCGGCGGCAGCTTTGAGGACTTCGATTGGTGCAGTTTGCAAGCGCACGTCAACGTCACGGCCGGGTGGGCCTGCACGGCGTTCGCTAATGGCGATGCGCTCGACTCCGGCGATGTTGGGTAATTCTTTGCGCCAAGCATCCGTAACGGTCTTGGTGCGGATTTCGCGCGCTTCACTTGGTGTCAATTGAGCCGACACCTCGGCGACATTGTCGTTCTGAACGCGACCGGATATGCCGGTTAGCGTGAAGACGGATTCGACCAGAACGTCGGTTCGTTTGGTGGCCGCAGGTGGAACTGATTCTTCGCCGAACCAACGCCGGGCCGTAGCAAGAAGCTGATCATAAACAGGTTTGGCACCCGCGTTAGGGTTCTCGGCAGATGCTTGTCGTTCCGCATCAAGGAGATTTTTTTCCGCACGGTAGAGGGCCTGTTCAAATTGATCGAGGATGGCCATTTGCTGGGTGCGGGGTACACCTGGGGCGAATTCGAGGGAAGCTGTGAGGTTTTCCGATTCCGGCGATGGGAAGAACTGGAATCCGACTCGGTCGCCGGCAATCAATCCAATCGCAATGAACAGGCTCGCGACGAGTATTGATACCGTCGTATAGCGCCAAGCATAGGCTGTCTTTACGATCCACAAGACCGGTCCGTCCCGCAACCAGGCGAAGCCATCGTCGAGCGCCTTGCGGATACGATTGCGGGGCTTCTTTTTATTGCCGCCATGGCGCAGGTGGCCGGGCAAAATCAGGAAGCATTCGATCAGGCTGGCGATCAGCACAGCAACGACCACCAATGGAATGGCGACGAGAATATCGCCCATGCGGCCAGTTATTGCGACGATCGGGAAGAAGGAGCACAGCGTCGTTATCATTGCAGCAGAGACCGGGGCTAACATACTGACGGCCCCTCTTTGAGCTGCTTCGAGACTTGAATAGCCCTGCTCTTCCAAGGTGGCAGTCTGCTCCCCGACAACGATTGCATCGTCGACAATGATGCCGGTCATCATGATCAACGCGAACATGGAAACCATGTTGATTGATTGACCGGTCATATACATCACCCCGAGCGCGGCAAGGAGTGCGACCGGAATGCCGGCCGCGACCCAGAAAGCTACGCGCGCGTTGAGGAACAAGAAGAGCAGGCAGAGGACAATGACGAGCCCCTGCAGTCCATTCTCGACAAGGATGCCGAGCCGCTGCACGACGAACTTGCCGCGCACGTCGTAGAGAGACACCTGAAGTGTTGGAGGAAGTGAAGGGAGCTTTTTCTCCAGGTATCTATTGAGAATCTCCATGGTCTTCAGAGTGTCTGCATGCCGCGCACGCTGGACCGAGAGTTCTATCGCGGTTCTTCCGCGCATCATGCCGATCTTGCCTTCACGTTCGAAACGCGTGTCTATCTCGGCGATGTCCTTCAAAAAAACTTTCTCGCCTGACTGGCCCGATTTGATCTCGATGTCTCCGATGGTTTCGGGCGTCTTGCGTTCGGCGCGGGCGCGAAGCTGAATCTCGGCCTCGCCCTCAAGTTTACCCGCGGGCAGATCCTGGGTATTTTGCCGGACCCGTTCGGAAATCTCTTGGAGCGTCAGTCCTAGACGGCGTAGATCGCTCTCTTTCAACTTGATCCAGATCTCTTCGTCGCGCGAGCCGTTCAATGTCACGCGGTCGATGCCCGAGGCGAGGAGTTCGTCGCGGAATTGCTTGGCAAACGTTTTTAGTACCTGCTCGGAGAAGGGACCTGACAAGGCAACGGAAGCCACAGGATCGAAGAAAGCGGCTCGGGAAATGATAGGACGTTCGGCCTCTTCAGGCAGAGTGGTGACGCGGTTGATGGCTTGCTCGACATCAGCTTGCGCTTTCTGAAGGTCAGCGCTGCTGCTGAATT
>JAJFHK010000314.1 GCA_021775655.1 Filomicrobium sp.
CTGTCGGCAACGAAGAACGCGATCTTTGGAGGTAACTCGGCGAAGCTCTATGACTTTGCGGATTCAGAAGCGACTGTTGCGCATTATGCCGGAGACCGACTGAGTGAATATCGCGCCAAGTATAATGCAGAAGGTGCGGACCGCAGCAATATTGCCTATGGGTTTATCCACTCAGGTTGACGACAGACGGGTTTGGAGAGATGTGGTCAGAGCTTCGAAGGAAACCAGTGCTCGGGCTAAACTGAGATTTGCTCCAGCATGCCGATGATCGTGTCGACTTCGTCGTCAGACAGATCTGGATAGATCGGTAGTTGGAAGCCTTGATCAGCGACGTGCTCGGTATTTGGCAGCTCGACACGTAAGTCTTGATATGGCGGTTCGCGATGAGATGCCATGACACCTCGTCTGCAAGAAATGCCGTTGGCATGAAGTTCGCGAAGCACTTGATTGCGCGTCTCCACTCCTCCCTTGGCAACTGTCAGTTGGAATGATTGCCAGTTGGGATTGGAATGGCTTGGCACGTGGGGAGCGACATAGGCAGGCATTGTGTTCAACGCATCGATATATCGCTGCGCGATTTCACGCCGACGCTTGAGCATCTTATCGAGCTTGCCCATCTGCACGACGCCGATTGAAGCCTGGATGTCGGTGATGCGGAAATTGTATCCGACCTCGGGATAGGATTCAAAGTCGGTGGGCGATCCAGAATGGCGCTGGAAGTCGGTGAGCGACATGGCTTGGTGGCGCAGGAGCCTGAGCCTGATGGCCAGTTCTTCGTCGTTAGTGACGATCATGCCACCTTCACCGGTCGTTACAACTTTGCGGGCGTGCATGCTGAAGATTGTCACGGGCGACAAGGCACCTACGGGGCGATCCCGAAAGACACTGCCGATTGAGCAGGCCGCATCCTGGATGACGATTGCTCCGGCCTCATTGGCGATTTCGAGTATGCGGTCGATTTCGCAGGGAAGCCCGATCTGGTCGACCGGCAATATGGCTTTGGTGCGGGAGGTTACTTTTGAGGCTATGTCATCGGGGTCGACATTGAAGGTCGCGGGATCAACGTCGGCAAAGACCGGAGTCGCGCCAGCATGCACGATGGCGTTGACCGAAGCGATGAATGTCAGGGAGGGCACGATGACCTCGTCTCCAGGTCCGATGCCCAGGGCCTTAAAGACTAGGAACGCCCCGGTCGTCCAAGAAGACACGCCCACAGCATTGCTGGTTTCGCAGTGCTCGGCGAAAAGCTGCTCGAGTTCCTTGAGGCGCGGACCTCCGACAACCCAGCCGCTTGCCACCGTTTGCGCAGCAGCTTGCTGTTCTTCTATGCCGAAACAGGGCTTCGCAAATGCTATCGGTGGAGCCTGTAGAGCCGTGGCTTGAGTCATTACGAGTGCTCTCAGTTATTCGCTGCTTGGCAGATTCCAGTTTTCGACCTGCTCTTCGATGAGTGCCTTAGGATCGGGATATTCTCGGCTAACCCAATCAAGATACTTTTCGAGTCCTTCTTCGAATCCGATCTTGGCTTCATAACCCAGGACGTCGCGAGCTTTGGCCGTGTCGGCGTGGAGCTGATGCACGTCGCCCGGACGCGGGTCATGCAGCTCGACGCTGAGGTCGTTGCGCTTCAATGCAGTGAGCACATGTTCGGCGATCTCTCCCACCGTGATCATCTTGCCGAATGCCAGATTGACCCTCTTTCCGATCATCGCCTTGCTGAATCCGGCCATGCGAATGCCTTGGGCGACCTCGGTTACGTAGGTGAAGTCGCGACCGTTGGAAGCGTCACCGAAGACAACGGGTGGCTGGCCATTGCGCACACGGTTCACGAAGCGGGGGAGAACCTCGGCGCGCGTTCCGCGATGGTAGGCACGGGGGCCGTAAGCGTTGAACGGGCGTACGACCATGGTCGGTAAATCGTAGGTGCGGAAGTAAGCCTCCGTGTAGAGTTCACCGGCAAATTTTGCAGCACCATAGACTGTCATTGGTTTGCAAATGGTCTCATCTTCCGACAATCGGCCGGTAGATGCATTGCCGTAAACTTCGGACGAGGAACAATAGATGAAGCTGCTGATGCCTGCGTGTCGCGCTGCTTCCAGCAGCAGCAGGGTGCCTGTTGCGTTCACGTCGTGGGATTCGATTGGTAGACGTAGCGAGCGGCGGACGCATTGCACGGCTAGATGAAAGACCATATCGCAGCCAGTGATTGATGATGCGACGACCTTTTCGTCGGTGATGCTGCCTTCCAGAATCTCGACATTCCCCGTTGCCTCAGCTTCGGCCAGGTTGCTGCGCGCACCAACTGAATAATCGTCGAGCACTCGTACCTTATGGCCTTCGGCCACGAGTTGGTCGACGAGATGGCTTCCGATGAAACCGGCGCCGCCGGTAACGAGGACGTTGCTGGTCACGTCAAACTCCCCCAGTCTGCGCCTTGCGCTGCTTCTCGAGAGAGGCAAGGCTGGTTTTCAAGCGCTCATCGGCCAATTCCAGAATACGGACAACCTTGAGACCTTTTTCCCCATCCATTTTCGAAGTCTCCTTGCCTGCAATGACACCTGCAAAGTGACCCGCGACACCAGCAAGCGCTTCCGTGCGCGAAACGCGTGGCGAATAAATGTCACCGATCCGGTATTCGGGTATGATTGCGCTGCGCTGATCCTCGGGCTGGAAATCGATACCGTGATCATAGATCTTGATTTTCTGATCCTGATCGAGGTCGTCCCAGATCAGCATTTTGCTCGTGCCGCCAATCGTAAAACGCCGTACCTTTACCGGCGACATCCAACTCATATTGAAGTGGGCTACGGCATTGTTGGCAAGATGCAACGTCAGGAAGACCATATCTGGACGCTTGGGATCGACGTGGCAGTATCCAGAAACCTCAAGGTCCACGATTTCGTCGTCGACCAAATAGTCGATGATGGATAGGTCGTGGGGTGCGAGATCCCACAGGCAATTCACATCCGGCTGAAACAATCCGAGATTGACCCGCATGGAGTCGAAATAGCAAATTCGACCGAGATCGCCGGACCGCGCGATCTTGGCAATGGACTGCACGGCTCCGGTAAACAAGAACGTATGATCGACCATCAGCACGCGGTCGGCCTTCTTGGCACGCGCGACGAGATCTTCAGCTTCGGCTGATGTCCGGGCAATGGGCTTCTCAACAAGAACGTGCTTGCCATGGTCGAGGGCGAGTGCGGCAAGCTGGTGATGTGTCGCCACGGGGGTCGCTATGACGACCGCGTCCACGTCCGGCAGCTTCATTAGTTCTGAAGGATCTTCGAAGGTCGCAATGGCGGGATAAGTTGCCTTAACTTTTTCGCGAGCGGCCTCGCGCAGATCGGCAACCCCAACGACGTCGATCCCCGGTGTCGCGGCAAAGTTGCGAACGAGGTTCGGTCCCCAATAGCCATAGCCTGCAACACCAATCCGCAGCGTCATGTCAAATCCTCCTCAACCGCGCGCCCATGATCATCCGACAGGGGCGTTTCGGCCGCCTGCGTATCCCGCCAGGAGACCCAGCGCCGCGACGACAAGATAATTCAATCCATAAAGTACGCCACATGCAACGAAGCCTGCTTCACCGACACCACCTGCCTCGCTTGCAAGCCAGGCAAAGGTCGCTTCCCGGACGCCAATTCCTTGCAGCGAAATCGGCAACATCCGAGCGAGTTCGGTTACGACCGCGATCAATGCAATGGGTGCGAGAGCAAGGCCCACACCGGTGTCGCTACTGATTGAATGTGCGCTGACCGCCCATACGGCGACGGATGCGAAACTCAAGGCGAGGGCGGCGGTGTTCGTTTGCCAGCCATTTGCTGTGAGGCCGGTAATTGCTGCTCTGGCGAAGCGGCCAGCCGCGCCATCCCAGCGCGATGGGATTCTAATTCGTGAAAGCAGCGCCAAGCCGATGATTATCCCTATGGCTAAGGTGAGGAAAATCGATGCGCTTGCCTCGAACACCGGCGACTTGGCCGCTCCGCTGCTTAACAAATAGGCCACGAGGAATACAGCCGATTGACCCCAAATTCCCATGATCCGTTCTAACAGAACAAGTCCAGCGCTTCGCATGCGTCCGCCTCTGGACTCGTCGCTCTTGATAACTCGATAAGCGTCGGCGCCGACAGCTCCCGGTGTCACCAGGTTGTAGACGGAGGCTTGGCAAGCGATCAGCATGTCACTGAAGCGCGGTGACTCATTGCGGTCGGCAATCAGCAGTGCCCAGCGCAGCGAGGTGCAGAGGTGTGTAGCAAGAATAAAGAGGAGACAAACGAGCATCGAGGAGAAGGAGATTCGTTGCAGAGCCGCAATCAGTCCATTCCAATCGAGTAGGTACAAGGCGACCGCGACGACGAGAGCAGTTCCCGTCAATCCAAGCAAGAGCCTCAACATCGAGCGTCCCGGAGCTGCCACCTCAGAAGCCCCATCGCCCTACGTCGACATGGCAAAGTTCGGCAAGCAGCTGCATGTCGGGTTGCAAGCGGTCGCGGAGCCAGCGGTCAGTTTGTGCAGAGAGCGTCAATTTGTAATCTTCAAGGGCGTTGACCGCACCCGTTTCAAGTTTCGACCATGGTAGCGGATCGAGTTTCATGAACGCTTGCAGATCTGCAATGAACACATCTGGCTCATTCATTGCTTCCTCCAGCATGATTACCTTGATGCGCTCCTTACCGATCGCGTCGATCCAGGCACTGATGTGCGAGCCGTATTTACTTCGGATCAGGTAGTCAAATGGACGTGCATATTCGAGGCCGGGAGGCAGCGGGCTTGGACGTTTCTCCTGAAGTTTCACAGCGGTTTCGAAATCCAGCGTCTCAAGTTGATTCCGCGTTGTGCGGAGCCAATTCGAATAGGCCCTTTCAATGGGATCGCGCAAAATGAAAATGATGGATGACTGCGGCAGCAAACGGCTGAATCGCTGGCGGGCATCTTCGTTCTCGAGGTAATAGCTGGTCTTCTCGACAGTGACGACGTTGTCGGGCACCTGGGCGAAGAGTTGATCATAGGCTGCTAGAAATCCTTCATCGCCTTCTCGATGCGGCACCATCAGCACTTTGCGTTCGGGAATAAATGGCTTTGCGACGAATACGCCGGGATGCTTATCGAGGATTTCGCACAGCAAGGTCGTGCCTGAGCGCGGTGCCCCACCGATCACGAAGTCCGGCAGGCGGCAGGCTGCGCCGTGACGTGAAAAGAGCGCTTGTCCCGTCTGAGCTGCATTCATGATGCGTCGACCTGCGGTGCGATCTGCCCAGCCCAAGGGCACCATTCCAATGGGGAATCTGGAGAAAGAAAATTGTCGACACGGATCTGTTCGACCTCACCGAGGAACATAGAATGGGTGCCGAGCCGGACCTCGTCGACGACCCTGCAATCGAAATGCACTGGGAGTTCGGCGAAGCAGAACCCGTTTTCGAGCTCGATAGGTGTGAGGCCGGAGCACTTCGCCTTCAATGGATCGTCACGGAGTGAAATGTTGCCGAGGTAGGCGATCGCATCCAGAACCGTTTGGTCATAGATCGGAACGCCACAACCGAAGCGGCCTGCCGAGCGTATGACATCGAGCGAAGCACGAGGCGCGTACCGGGCATTAATGCGGCCGTAGGAAACGCAGATGGCGACGGTGAATGGATGGCGAGCCATGATCGATGTAGACCCGCAAGGGAAGGCTGCAACCTTATTTCCGTGACGCGCGGTGATGATGCCGACGGATGATGGAAAGTAACATGGCCAGCGCGCCTTGTCGTTTTCGACCTCGGTCTCGCCCGGCTCAAGCGGCTTCACGTCCAATACGGAAAAATCGCCAGACGGCGTGCCTTCGAAGGCGATAGTCTCTGGGGATGGAAAGACGTAATCGGAACGATAGGATTTCTGATAGCCGACGCGTGCGAGCTGATCCTTGCGATGCTGGAGGGTTGCTGGTTTTTTATCTGACGGTGTCGCGAAATTTCCATCCTGCCGGCGCCAAACAGGAAGGCTTCGCCAATGGATCGGCTTGTCGCCTGAGGCAATGTCGCGGCGTAGCGAGATCGTTTCAATCTCGAACATGTAGATCCGGTGGCTGCCACAATCGACCCAGGCCGCTTCGTTGACTGGGACTCCGTCGAAGTCCGGTCCCGGTTTCACGAAGCGACCCTCATAGATCAGGTAGGCACCATCGATGACCGGGGCAGGGCTGCGCAGTGCGGGCCGGTAGCGATTTGCAGCCTTGGATAGCCTCTCCGGCATGTCACTTGCTTCGGTCGAGGCGATGGCATTCATGACTTGCTTGAGTTCGTCGCCAGGGAACAGGAACTGGACTGCAACGGTTCCTGTCTCCTCGACAAGCGACATGAATTCCGAGCGTTCGTAGTGTCGTGTGGAAAGCGGAGTCCGGCAGAACGACAGCGCGAGCGTGTAGGGGAAGCGATTGACGATCGCCGCCCCGACGACCTTTTCGATTGCCGATTTCTGGCCGTCACTGGTTGTCGCAATTGACAATGCAGATGGGAAAAAAGCCGGCCACCGGCTGTCGTCAGAAACCTCAACTGTGCTTTCGGGCAGGTTCCGCACGCGCCAGTTTCCGTCATCGCTCGTTGACCACTGGGGGCCGTCCAGTGCACCGGCGTACGGCCACGCGTAGCTCGTGCGCATCCTGTCTGATGGAAGACCGGGGACGGGTTTATATATTGCCGATGCTCCGTCAGCCATTGGCGGTGAACTCCCGGATCTCACTTACAACTTGGTTCACCTGTGCGTCGGTCATTCCTATGAAGAGGGGTAGCGAAAGACCCTCGTTCGCCCAGCGGTCTGAAACCGGGTAGCTGTCGACATCGAAGTTGTAGGTTTTCATGCACGGCTGGCGATGCAGCGGGACTGGGTAGTGCAGACCCGTCTGAATACTGCGTGTGTTGAGATATGCCTGCAGCTCATCTCGCATCGGTGTTCGGATTACAAAGAGGTGCCAGACGTGGTCGCCATTGACGATCTGCGGCACCTCGATGGGCAGACCGGACAATCCTTCATGATAGAGCTGACCAAGTCGCTTGCGTTCTGCGATCCAGCTATCCATCAGCCGAAGCTTGTGGCGCAAGACGACGGCTTGGAGACCGTCGAGCCTGTAGTTGTAGCCAGTCTCTTCGGATATGTAGCGCTCGCGCTGGGCGTGATTGCGCAGGCATCGCAAGCGATCGGCGATCTTTTCGTCCTGCGTGATCACGAGGCCTGCCTCGCCTGCGGCGCCGAGGTTTTTGCCGGGATAGAAGCTCACACATCCGCATTCCCCAAACGTACCGGTCATCCGGCCATCGAAGCGTGCGCCGATTGATTGGGCCGCATCCTCGATGACGACGAGCCCGTGTTCGTCGGCGAATTGCTTTACCGCATTGAGGTTTGTCGGTTGACCGTAGATGTGGACCGGCATGATGGCCTTGGTGCGGTCGGTTATACGCTTGCGGGCATCATCGATATCGATGGTGCCGGTTTCTGCGTCGACATCGCAAAGGACCGGTGTGGCGTTTGCGTAGATTGCTCCCCAGGCGGTGGCGATAAATGTGTGTGCGGGCAGAAGGATCTCGTCGCCTGGGCCGATGTCGTTGGCTACGACCGCCAGGTGCAGTGCAGATGTGCCCGAGTTGACGCCTACAGCATGGCGGCTTCCCATCCATTCGGCGATTTCTTGCTCGAATGCGGCTGCGTGCGGGCCGAGGCAGAACGCGCTCTTTTGGAAAACGTCATCAAAGTCCTTCTTAACGCCCTGCTCGATCTGTCGCCACTGCACGAGCAAATCATTGAAAGGCACTTCGTTGGCCTCGGTCGTCGACATAGACACCAGTTCCTGACCCCTTCAAGGAAACCGCCATATCCGGCATTCCATTATTATTCCTCGGAGGAGCTGTAACCTACAGGCTTGGCACACGCAACGGGCCAATAGGCACCGAGTTGTGGGCCTTTCAGAACGGTTCTAGCGGTGTCTTCGTGATACTAGCGGTGACACGCAGGAATTCGAAGATGACGGGAAGCTGTGGCATGCGGTGGAATAGCGCAGGCGGGGCTGAATTCGGCATGCATGCAGCGCTACTATTCCGGCAAAACGCAGAGGATGGAAATCACGTTCTTTTAGAGAGTTGGATACGCTTTATTCAGTCGCTTTGCCGATTTCGGGTATCCCCGATTACGCGCGCAGGATTTCCGGCGACTATCGCGTAGTCGGGAACATCCTTGGTGACGACGGCACCTGCACCGACAAGTGCGCCTTCACCGATGGTGACCGGAAGAATGGTAGCGCCACTCCCGATCGAGGCGCGTTTGCCGACATACGTTTTGGATAAGGTCCATCCCTCGCTGCCGAGCAAACGCCCGGAATCGTCGGTTGCGCGCGGATGGAGATCATTTGTGAACATCACGCCGTGGCCGACGAAAACCTCATCGCTGATCGTGATGCCTTCGCAAATGAAGCAATGGGATTGGATTTTGCAGCGCTGGCCAATTGCCGCACCGGCCTGAATCTCTACGAAAGGTCCGATGCGGGTGTCATCTCCGATCGCACAGCCATAGACGTTTACGAGGTCGGGGTGCGAGAAGCGAACGCCTTGGCCGAGCTTTGCGGATTCATTGATTGGCACCCGGTATCCCTCCCTAGCGCGGCAGTCATTAAAGTGCGGGCCCGCCCGTACTCCTTGCGTATCGCGCGTGATGAGCGGCAGTCAAGGGAGGTTCTCCAGCTCATGTGCTACGGTAGCCGGCTGCTGCTGGACTGAAGCTTGATGGCGGCTGTGGTGGTGTGGTAGCGAAGTACGAATTGCGGGTACCTTAACTGCCAGTCCAAGGCATAATTCGTACGAATGCCGAGGACGACTGTACTAAGCACGGTCAGCCGTATCTCGACTCGATCGCCCCTACGGGTCCATGCGGCCATGACGGGCACCACCTAACAGCGGCTTTGCAGCTGCTCTCCAGGACCTCGCCATGAAACGGTTGCGGGCAGAACGGCCTCGTCTGGTTATCGTGACGCCCGTATATAATGAGGCCGAGAATCTAGGCGCATTTATCGAGTCTGTGCGGGAGATTTTGCTGTCGCGAACTGACCTCGACGCTGAAGTTCTATTTGTCGACGATGGTTCGGCTGACGCAAGCTGGGAGCTTATCGAGGAATCTGCCGAAGCCGATCCCCGGCTGAGAGGCGTGAAGCTTTCGCGCAACTTCAGCGCGCATGTGGCTCTTGCTGCAGGATTCGATGCAGTTGGCCCGGATGCCGACATTGTTGCTACAATCGCGTGCGACTTGCAGGACCCGCCCGAGACGGTACTTGCATTCGTCGAATCCTGGCGCGAGGGAAACGATATCGTCTGGGGTGAGCGCAAGACGCGCCGGGATTCGGGCTGGAAGCGGGCGGCGTCAGGTCTACTTGAGTCAGTACTGCGCAGGTTTGCAATGCCGAGGGGATCGAAGTTCCGGACGGGCAGCTTTCTGCTCATGGACCGGCGCGTACTTGAATGCTTTCTCCAATATCGAGAGCACAGCCGCGTGACTTTCGCACTCGTCGCTTGGACGGGCTTCAAGCAGGACGTTGTGGGTTACGAGCGCAAACCAAGACTGAAAGGACGATCAGGTTGGACTTTCCGACGAATGGCAAATACCGCTTATGATGTCTTTATCGGATTCTCCGACGTGCCCGCGAAATTCCTGACGTTTACGGGAACCAGCATGTTTGCGCTCAGCGTGCTAGCACTCATTTATCTCGTCACGGTCTGGTTCATACAAGATGTGCAGCCGGGCTGGACCGGTATTATGGCAACGCTGACTTTCTTCTTCGGCCTCGTGTTCATGATGCTCGGTATCATTGTCGAATACCTTTACCGCATCTTCGTTGAGACCAAGGCTCGTCCCCTCTACTTCGTGGCCGAACGAACCGAGCCTCGAATTGGCGAGCGCAAGAGATGACTGCCGAGACACTTGTCGATACTGTTTTGGATTCTGCGCTCCTTCCCGATCCCGCGGCCTGGGCAACGGATGCAAGGGCAAAGCTTCCATCCGGCCTTGCCCGGCTCGTCGCCGACGGTGCATTCCGGAATCCGGATGCTGAAACGAGCGCCTATGCGATTCAATGTGCACAGGACTTGCGCATGCGTTCAGCTTATGTGCGGGCAGCGCCTACCGCCACGAAACTCCCGGTCAGCTACCGATCCGTACCTGGACCGCTGCGGCGCCTGATCGGCAAAGCTATTGGCCGAGTGCAGCGCAGGCGTGAGTCGAAGTGGGCCGAGTTTCCCGGTTGGCCGCTCGACTTGTCAGCGGACCTGGCGGCGGATCTTGCTGGAGCCGTGAACGCCAACCTTGATCGGCCGACACCGGTTATCGTCAGTCACGATATCGATAGCGATGAGGGCCTTGAAAATCTCGTCTCCATGTTCCTGCCAATGGAGGAGGAGGTAGGTGCGCGCTCAGCCAACTATGTGGTGCCGTTCGCTTGGGCGCTCGATCATGGCCTGATCCGCGAGACACTTGATCGCGGGCACGAGATCGGTGTCCATGGCTATGACCACTCTGGCCGGACGCCATTTGCCGGTGCCGATGAACGTGCCGAGCGAGTGAATCGAGGGCACGATTTTGGTGTTGGTTATGGCGCTGTCGGTTATCGCGCACCATCGCTGATGCGGACCGAGGCGTTGATCCAGGATTTGACACCCCTGTATCTCTACGACAGCAGCATCCCGACTTCGGGTGGCCCATTCCCAGTGCCCAATAACGGATGTGCGTCAGCACGGCCCTGGCGAATCCATGACAAGTTGTGGGAACTTCCGCTGTCACTGCCGCG
>JAJFHK010000315.1 GCA_021775655.1 Filomicrobium sp.
TTGCTCGCTTTGCTCGCGCATCCGCGCCTGGATCGAACCGGCAGCGGCTTCTTCAAGACCTGCGGTATCGACGAGAATAACCTTATGGTCACCCAGTTCGGCTTCACCTTCACGCCGGTCGCGCGTCAACCCGGGCAGGTCAGAAACGAGCGCGGTCTGCCTACCGGTGAGCCGATTGAACAGCGTGGATTTGCCGACATTCGGCCTCCCGATAATCGCAACCATCGGGGTCTTGCCATCCGAAGGTACACCTTCGGGCTCAAATTCATCGTCAAGTATCGAGGACATGGTTGTCTATGGCACGGGGAGCGGCGCCCGCACAATCATCGCGTTAGCGCACAGCAGATTGCAAACCCGCCGATTCAGTTAGGATTAACGTACCAGAACAGCTGAGCCCTGGCCTTGCTACGGTTAATTCAGCGTAACCAGCGTTGCATCATCTCGCAGCACATACATCCGGCCTTGCGCCACCACCGGTGGGATAAAGACCTTACCGCCAAGATCGCTTTGAGATACGACCCGGCCTGTCGCGGCATCGACGCCAACGAGTTTGCCTTCACCGGATGCCAACCATAACAGCCCTCCGGCAAGCGTTGGTCCGGACCAGACCTTTCCACCGGCAAGGTTCATCGTCCAGCGGGTATTCCCCGTGGCACGATCGACCGCCATCAGCTGTCCGCCCGTATCAACGACAAAAACCGAGTCGCCTGCCACCCATGGTCTTTGCGTACTGGGCACGTTGATCTGCCAAAGACGCTCACCAGTCGCAGCCTTTGTGGCCACCATACGGCCAGAGTGACCGACAGCAAACACCACGCCGTCTTTTATCGCCGGAGTTGCCGCATCGCGCAGCGAAGCCATTTGGGACATGGCGCGACTGCGAGACAGGTTCTCAGACCACCTAGCCTGTCCATCAGCGACACTCAGTGCAAGAAGATCGCCGGATGGATAGGGAACCGCGACAAGATCCCCTTCGACTGCCGGAGAAACCGTCATCACCAAGCTGGAATTCTGAGGCAATCCGCGAACGACCCAGAGTTCGCTGCCATCAATCCCGTTGAGGCAATAGAACCTCCCCTCCATGCTGATTAGGAAAACCCGGTCTCCCGAAACCGTCGGAGCAGCACGAACAGGTGTCCCGAGATTCTTTTCCCACAGCGGTTTCCCGCTCGCAGGATCAAGTGCAGCCACCCGGCCAAACCCGCTGACAGCATAAAGCCGGCCATTTTCAGCGGCCAACCCGCCTCCAAATCCACCACGTGCACTCGACGAGAATGTCATCGAGGACATGAAACCAGAGCCAGCATTAGCTTCTGATTCAGGCACCAAGGATTTGCGCCAGACAGCTGAACCACCAGACGCAGAAAATGCGCTGACTTGTCCAGCGGCATCGAGCGTATAAACCCGGCCGCCATACACCAGCGGCGTAGCAATCACTCGACCATCCTTGCTCGAGCCCGTTCCCGCGTCCGCACTCCAAGATTTCTTCAGACTGGTATTGAGGACCAAATGGCCCGGCGCATTGTTTGCGTTACCGCCAGGCTGCGACCAGTCGTCGTTGACGGTCGGAGCCGGCAAGATAATCGGCTGATCTGCTGCAGCGAGTTCCTGTTGCGGCTTGTCATTCAACTGCAATACGGAGCGGCGGCGGCCAGGAAGCGGAGCTTGTTTTTCGGCGAACGGATTGAGGTCACCGATCTTTGGCAGGCTCGGCAAGCTATCCGCACATCCCGAAACGGTCAGCGAAAGGACAACGCTCGCTAATGCAATAGCACACAGCGATTTGCGATCCCGGTGTCGTGTTCTCGTCATCACCGTTTCCCCTCGGTAAATTCCGGCAAGATGCCGGCCCCGTCTGGATCACTTCGTCGACGCCGGATTACTTTCAGCCGGAGCTTCCGCTTCGGCACCATCAACCGCCTCGCCCTCGATCGCCTTATTGTCTTCGTTCTTGGCGGATGGCGAAACCGAACCTCCTCCCTCACTTCCGGCGATCTGTAACATTCTCAAATTCGCACGCTGCCGAATTGCCGGCGGCGTCCTGGGTTCAGCTACGATCTTTTCGAACGCCGCCTTGGCTTCATCCAACTTTCCTGCCTTGGCCGCCGCGATCCCTAGCAGCTCCTGCGCGTTAAAGCGCCACGGCTGATCTTCCTTAATAAGAGGGTTGAGCCGATTCTGCATCTCATTAAAGTCTGCATCCCCAAGCCTTAGCGACGCGGCTTGCAACTCCGCAAAACTGCGAATCAACGGATCGCCGCCGCCACGCTTGGAAACTTTCTCGAATTCGGCGACAGCCTCTGCGGTCTTGCCCTGTTCCATCAAGGTTGCCGCGTACTGCATGCCTGCCAAAAGCCCATAACCAGCCGGGCCAGACTTGGAAATTTCGGAAAATTTCACCGAGGCGTCATCGAGTTTCTTCGCAAACACGTCGTCTAGTGCCTGCTCATAGGCCGCTCCCGCCTCCTGGGCGGCCCGCCTTTCCATGGAAGACCAGATCTGGAACCCGGCTACGGCAACGATCACCGCGGCACCCGCCCCGATAATCAACGTTCCATAGCGCTTCCAGAAGTTCTCCAGCCGCTCGCGGTCAAGCTCTTGCTTGATTTCCCTCAGAAAACTTTCGTTGCTATCGACCATATCGCTTGATTTTCTCGTTCTTGCTTTTCTTGCCCACAGACGCCATCAGCCAACTACAGACAGCATTTCTTAGTCAGCCGGTCGACTCCCCGTCCAGCTAACTGCGTGATTGATATAGCTTTATGCCATCAACGCAATGCCCGTTACGGTCCGTAGACGGTGCGCCCGATCTGTCAACGCCGACATTGCCTACACCCTGGAGCCACGGCGGCTAAGAATCCTCAAGCATTCAGGTGCTGCCGGTTTTCGGCTTTTTCGTGTCCCGGCGCAGTTTGTCTGCCCGCCCAACTACAGCGCTACGAGCGTCATCCTTCATGGAATACGTGTGCTGACGGGCCGGGAAACTGCGTTTTCGCACCTCTTCCGAATACCAGCCTATCGCCTTATCGATCGATTCGCCTATCCGACCGAATTCCTTGACGAATTTCGGCACCCGCGGTGACAACCCCAACATATCCTCCATGACGAGGATTTGCCCATCGCATTCGGCCGAAGCACCTATGCCTATTGTCGGAATGGGGATCGCATTTGTAATCCGGCCGGCCAACGGCTCTGCCATCGCTTCAAGCACAACGGAAAACGCTCCGGCCTCCGCCACGACCCTTGCGTCCTCCTCGATAGCAGCCCATTGCACTTCTTCGCGCCCCTGAGCCTTCAAACCACCTATTACATTGATCGACTGCG
>JAJFHK010000316.1 GCA_021775655.1 Filomicrobium sp.
GCATGCACGAAATGCACCTGAAGCAGCCATAATTTACCTCATCGACGTCACCGAGCAGAAGGCGCTCGAAGCCCGTTATGCGCAAAGTCAGAAGATGGAAGCAGTCGGCAAACTCGCCGGATTTGTGGCTCACGACTTCAACAACATGCTGACGGCGATTATCGGCTTCTCGGACTTCCTACTGCAGACGCACCGACCGGGCGACCCCGCGCACTCGGATATCGTCAACATCAAGTCATCGGCGAATCGCGCAGCCGGTCTCGTCGGCAAACTCCTGGCACTTGCCCGCCAGCAGACCCTTCTCGTCGAACCATTGCAGCTCGGTGAAGTCATGACCGACCTCGCGCCAATTCTGAAGCGCTCGCTTGGCGAGCGCATCGAATTGAAGGTCAATACCGGCCGCGACGTTTGGTATTGCAAGACCGACAAGCTTCAGCTCGATCAGGCCGTCATCAATCTCGTCGTCAACGCCAAGGACGCAATGCCCGATGGTGGGCGCCTGTCGATCCGCACGCGTAATGTGGCTGAGCGCGAAACCCAAAAACTCGCCCGTGAGGGCATGCAGCCCGGCGAGTACGTGCTTATCGAGATTGAAGATTCCGGCACAGGTATTCCACCTGAGGTGCTGGAGAAAATCTTCGAGCCGTTCTACACGACGAAAGCACCCGGCAAGGGCACCGGTCTTGGCTTGGCCACCGTCTACGGAATCGTCAAGCAGACTGGCGGCTACATCTATCCAGAATCAACTATCGGCAAAGGAACGACGTTCCGCATTTACCTGCCCCGCTATCATCTTGAAGAGAAGGACGAGGTCGTGATCGCCGAGCGCGTTCAGGCTACCGCCCAGGTGCAGAAGGTCGACCTCACTGGGACCGGGCGCGTGCTGCTGGTGGAAGACGAGGACGTTGTCCGTTCGTTTGCGGTGCGCGCGCTAAAGCGGCAGGGCTACGAAGTGCTTGAAGCCGAGGACGGTCTCCAAGCCCTTGAAGTCATGAAAGAGTGCAACGGTGAAGTCGACATCGTTGTCTCCGACGTCGTCATGCCCGGTATGGACGGTCCGACCATGCTGAAGGAACTGCGCAAGACGAACCCTGGCTTGAAGATTATTTTCGTCTCCGGCTATCCCAACGAAGCCTTCCAGCAGGCGCTCGGCGAAGAGACGTTCGCATTCTTGCCGAAGCCGTTTTCGCTTCCGCAGCTCGCTGCCAAGGTGAAGGAGCAGTTGGGGCGTTAAGATCGTTTGGCGCCACACTCGCAATATTGGCAGCCAGGCCCCCCTATGCCTTCTCCACTTGCAACACTGCCCCTTCGCTGCCAACAATAACCACGCGTGCACCCGCCGGCATGTCCTCCGCGCATTCCACCGTCCACACACCGTCACCAAGGCGAACCTTGCCGCGGCCGCCTTCAATGGGCTCGATGACTTCCGCGATCCGCCCAGCATACTGCGAGCCTCGGTTGTTAAGATCGGGGTCTTCGGAAACTGAGTTGTGAGGATTGGCGAGCCACAGGTCGATGCCGAGATCGACGGCTTGAAGTGCAATCGCAGCTGCAATCATAAGCCAGCCGCCAGCCATGTCGCTCAGGATCCGCCAGAGACCCACCGCGCCTAAGCCAAATGCAACGAACGGTAACATCAGGCTCAGCGTCGCCAGCGCCCACATCAGTTCGTGAGGTAGGCGTGATTTCCGGTCAGGTGGCTTTATGGCGCTCATATCACTCGCCAATACACTCTAATTTCGTCATGTCGGCAGAGGCTGGTATCCGTCGGACGTTTCCGGAGCGCCCCGGCGCCGTGGCCAGACCCTGGCCTTTGCCGGGGTGACGAAATAGTTTGATTCAGCTTTAATACCGAACGGTTGCGGAGGATCGTATGGTGCCGGATGCGTGAGCAAAGCGAGTGTGGGCATCTGAAGGCGCCTCAAAAAACTTATTCAGGCTCGACCACCAGCACCGATCCGTTGACGCCAGTGATCTTCACGCGCGTTCCAGCCGCTGCATCGGCCCCTTCGGCCTGCCACAAGCTATCGCCGATCTTGACCTTGCCGCGACCGCCCTGGATTGGAACCATAACCGTGGTCGTGCGCCCGACGTATTGCTCGGCGCGCACGTTGAGGGACGGCGCATCGGTCGCATCGTCACCGTGCGCGGAAGCATACCGGCGAACGAAGAACACCGTCACCATGGAAACGAGTGCAAAGGCGATGATCTGGAATTGCCAGACAAACGCATCGGCGTACTCGGGCCCGGCCGTGGAGACGACAAGCGCCGTTACGCCAACGATAAAGGCCGCAAGACCAAACCACAGGAAGTGGACGCCTGGAATCACTGTTTCGAGTGCCAACAACAGCAGGGCGAAAATCACCCAGTTCCAGCCGCCGAGATGGCTCAGGGTCTCGAAAATGGATTGCATGTGAAATCTTCCTCTAACTGTTCGCGTCTACTTTATCACCTGACATTGTCGCAATTCAAAACATTCATCATTCGCCGATCGGATCACCAATGGGACCTCTCATGAAGGGCAACCCGCCGCGGCCAAGTCGGATCGATGGAACCGACTTGGCAGCTGCGGGAAGTAGGAGAGAATTTGTTGCCCGCCGATTAGACCTTCGGCACCGATCCGCGGCCCTTGCGGTTACCGTCAGCATCCTTTGCGAAAGCCTCTTTGGCGATTTCAGCGACTCCGGCAAGCGAACCAATGATGGACGAAGCTTCCAGCGGCATCATCAGGATCTTCTGGTTTGGCGACATGGCGATCTTTTCCAATGCCTTCATGTAGTTGTTGGCAACAAAGTAGTTGATTGCCTGAACATCACCCGCGGCAATCGATTCCGACACCATCTGCGTTGCCTTAGCTTCGGCCTGAGCCTGACGCTCGCGCGCTTCAGCATCCTTGAACGCGGCCTCGCGGCGGCCTTCTGCCTCGAGAACAGCAGCCTGCTTTTCGCCTTCAGCTTCGAGAATTGCAGCCTGGCGTGAACCTTCGGCTTCCAGAATTTGCGCACGCTTTTCGCGTTCGGCTTTCATCTGGCGGGCCATCGAGTCTACGAGGTCACGCGGCGGGTCGATATCCTTGATTTCGATACGCGTCACCTTGATGCCCCAGGATTCGGTTGCTGCATCGACAACCGTAAGGAGCTGTGCGTTGATGTGGTCGCGGTTCGACAGCAGTTCGTCGAGATCCATGGAGCCCATCACGGTCCGGATGTTGGTCATCGTCAAGTTGACCACCGACTCTTCGAGAAGGTCGACTTCGTAGGCGGCCTTGGCCGCGCTGAGGATTTGGTAGAATGTGACGCCATTGACCCGCACCATGGCGTTGTCGCGGGTGATGACGTCTTGTGAGGGAATATCCAAG
>JAJFHK010000317.1 GCA_021775655.1 Filomicrobium sp.
GACAGCATCCACCGCAATATCACCGGCGCGCGCCAGCGTATCAGGCAACACGAGCGCCCCTGCGGGGTCGTCGGCCTTGCCAATTCCACCGTCGGTGCCGTCAGTATCGCAAGCTACGCCAACAATTCCATCCGCTCCATCCAAGGCAATCGCCAACCCCAGTGCATATTCTTGGTTGGGACCTCCCGAACCATCGCCACGAACCGTTACTGTTAGTTCGCCTCCAGACATCAGCGCGACGCGGTCGCCACGCCGCATTGCGTCCTTGGCCATGGCAGCATGGAAAGCAGCCACGTCGCGCGCTTCGCCTTCAAGAGAATCGCCAAGAATATCGACCCGATATCCGGCCTCTGCTGCGAGCGCTGCAGCCGCCTGCATCGAAGCAAGCGGGCGGGCGGCAAGGACAAACCGGGCGCGGCTGAATGGAGGACTGCCTGGGAAAGGCGTTTCGTTTGCTGGATCCTGGAGCGCACGGGCGATTTCGGCGGGCGGATCGATACCGTAGAGCTCCAAAATTGCGCGGGCCTGCGAAAGTGTCGTCGTATCTCCGACCGACGGTCCGGAACCAATCGCATCAGGTGAGTCATGGGGAACGTCGGAAATGGCGAGTGTCAGAAATTCCCCGCCTGTGGCTGCAGCTGCCAATCGGCCACCCTTGATGCGGGAGAGGTGCTTGCGCACGCAATTCATCTCGGAAATTCGCGCGCCTGAGCGAAGCAGCGACTTAGTCAAAGCCTGTTTCATGTCGAATGTGACGCCATCGACCGGGGCGGACCACAAGGCCGACGCACCGCCTGACATCAAACATAAAACCAAGTCGTCCGGCCCGGCGGACGCCACCAGTTCGAGTGCACGGCGCGCACTTGAGACGGAATTTGCATCGGGAACAGGATGGCCGGCCTCAACGATTTTGATGATCTCGGTGGGCAGGCCAAATCCATGGCGTGTTGTTACAAAACCTGAAATTCGGTCACCTTTGCCGCGAGCGATATAGTGCCGTTCAGCCGCTTGGGCCATTGCCGCGCCGGCTTTTCCTGCTCCGACGACGATAATTCGGCCGCCTTGAGGTACGTCGGGAAGGTTTGGAGGGACGCATGTCGATGGATGGGCCGTCGAAACCGCAGCCTCAAAATATTTCAATAGCCTAGCGCGCGCATCCGCGTATGCCGTCGTCATTCATCCCTCGTACTTTGGTCGGAATTTCTTTGGTTCTGATCTGCCGGGAATAACGCGGTGCCGTCAAGCCAACGAGGCTCCTTTGATGCGCCATCGGATCGTACTCACCGCAGTAGGCAAGCTGACGCCGCAAGGTGCACTATAGGGCCCCAGGGCTGGTACATGTGCGCGAAGGAGCCTATTTGTGGTCGGAACCGATCAATTACCCAAGGCTGGACAAATGACCGCACCGCTTCCCGACATCGACCACAATACGCGCACCGAACTAGAGGCCGCCGCCTTCCGCCGGCTTGTGGCACACTTCCGTCAACGTACGGATGTTCAGAACATCGATCTGATGAATCTTTCCGGCTTCTGCCGCAATTGCATGTCGCGCTGGTATCAAGAAGCGGCGGCCGAAAAAGGCATTGAACTCAGCAAAGACGGTGCCCGGGAAATCATCTACGGCGAGCCCTATGCCGAGTGGCAAGCAAAGCATCAGACCGAAGCCAATGCCGGAAAACTGGCGAATTTCGAAGATAACCGGCCAAAAGATCACTGATAGACGTCAGTCCGGAGCTGCCAACTCTCGCAGGTGCCATCGAAACGTCGTTGATAACCTAGGTAAATTTTTGCTTCAGTCTGTACGCGCGGGTTCCGACCTACGTATATCTTGCCTGTGTGAAAGACGCTTCCTACACCGTTAATGACGCAGCCTTGGACCTATGCCAAACTCGTGTGCCGCGTGGATTATCATGCTGTAGTGGCCTTTGCGAAGCTTCTTAATAACCATTGGGACGCCGCTCCAATCCGCCGGCCTCTTGTACACACAGCCTTCGGGCCGTGTTGTTAGGAGTTAAGGGTATCAAAGTAGCGGCTGACCCTTTAACCGCGGTGCTTTTGCATGAATCTTGCTGGCAAAGCACTGATCAATCGTTAGTCGACTTCTCCCAAACGGACTTCGAAAGCAGCTAAATGACCCTGATGACATTCCCGCTGACGGCGGCCCGCTCAATTATTGCCAATAAATCGGAAGTCGAGCTGATCGAGATCGCTTTGCGCCGTGATGAAGGTAGGTTGTCGGCAAGCGGGGCGTTTGCAGCGGAAACCGGTCAGCATACTGGCCGGTCTGCAAACGATAAGTTCATCGTCGCCGATGGGGAAACCGAGGGTTCGATCTGGTGGGATAACGCCAAGCGCATGACCCGCGAGCAGTTTGATCAGCTCTACGAAGACTTCTGCGCGTTTGCTGTCGACAAAGACCTTTTTGTTCAAGATCTATTCGCCGGTGCGGATGCCGAATACAGGCTCCCGACCAGAATTGTTACCGAATATGCTTGGCACTCGCTGTTCATCCGACACATGCTGCGGCGCCCCAGCGCGGATGAACTCTCCGAATTTCGGCCGCAGTTCACCGTAGTCAATCTGCCCAGTTTCCGTGCAGCTCCTGACTACCACGGCACGCGATCTGAGACCGTAATTGCGTGTGATTTTTCGCGGCGGATGGTTCTTATCGGCGGTACTTCTTATGCTGGCGAAACAAAGAAGAGCGTTTTCTCGTTCCTCAACTACTTGTTGCCGGAGCAGGGCATCATGCCAATGCATTGCTCGGCGAACGTTGGCGATAGCGACGATAGCGCCGTATTTTTTGGTCTTTCGGGGACGGGAAAAACCACCCTATCGGCCGAACCTTCGCGCACGCTGCTGGGCGACGACGAGCACGGCTGGTCGCCAGATGGCATCTTCAATTTCGAGGGTGGCTGCTATGCCAAGACGATCCGGCTGTCGAAAGAAGCAGAGCCCGAAATCTTTGCCGCCTCGAATCGGTTCGCGACGGTTCTCGAAAACGTCGTATTGCGCGATGACCGCACACCAGATTTCGACGACGGTAGCCTGACGGAAAACGCACGATCAGCCTATCCACTGGAAGCAATTGCCAACGCCAGTCCCGCCGGCACTGCTGGGCACCCCAGGAATATCGTGATGCTGACAGCGGATGCATTCGGCATCATGCCGCCGATCGCGAAATTGTCGCCGGCGCAGGCAATGTATCACTTCCTGTCGGGCTACACCGCGAAGGTGGCCGGCACCGAGAAAGGCATGGGCAACGAACCGCAGGCAACATTCTCGACCTGCTTTGG
>JAJFHK010000318.1 GCA_021775655.1 Filomicrobium sp.
GGTTCTTCGCCGGCAAAGTAACGATTAGCCTCTGCAACGACGGTCCAGACACCGTCAAGATATTTGCCAAGCGCCTGCTTTTCCATCTCAACGCGCGCCGCCGCATGCATCGCATCGGCTTGTGCAAGAATTGCGTTGTCCGCCTCGGTCAACTCGCCTGGTTCTGGGACCTTACCGCCGCAATTCTTCGCGATCATCGATAGCGAGCGCTGGGCAAGGTTTCCTAGATCATTGGCAAGATCTGCGTTCGTGCGGTTGACGATCGCGTCGTGCGAATAACTTCCATCTTGCCCGAAGGCGACTTCGCGCAAAAAGAAATAGCGCAACTGATCAACGCCATACGCTTCTATCAAACTGAATGGATCGACGACGTTGCCGACCGACTTCGACATCTTCTCACCCTTGTTGAACAAGAAGCCGTGCGCGAAAACCCGCTTTGGCAACGCAACTCCCGCGGACATTAGAAACGCCGGCCAGTAGACTGCATGGAAGCGCACGATATCCTTGCCGATCACATGAACATCGGCAGGCCAATAACGCCACTTCGGATCAGCCGCGTCTGGATATCCAACGCCTGTAATGTAATTCGTCAGCGCATCGACCCAGACGTACATTACGTGACTGTCGTTGCCTGGCACCTTGACACCCCAGTCGAATGTCGTCCGAGAGATCGACAGGTCGCGCAGACCTCCACTGACGAAGCTTGCAACTTCGTTGCGTCGCTCAATCGGCAGGATAAAGTCGGGGTTGGCTTCGAAATGGGCGAGCAGCTTGTCCTGATAGGCTGAGAGCTTGAAGAAGTAGGTTTCTTCCTCGACCCACTCGACAGGCGTTCCCTGTGGCGACAGCTTGGTCCCATCTTCACCAGTCGCTAATTCACTCTCGTCGTAAAAGGCTTCGTCGCGAACCGAATACCAACCTGCGTACGAGTCCAGGTAGATATCGCCATTAGCCTCCATGCGACGCCAGATTTCCTGACTCGCTTTATGGTGCCGCTCCTCGCGCGTTGTGATGAACTCGTCGTTACAGCACCCCAGCGCCGCCACCATCTCACGGAAGCGCGGCGTGTTTCGATCCGCTAGCTCCGCAGCTGTGATGCCGTTTTCACGCGCAGTTTTCACCATCTTGATGCCGTGCTCGTCGGTGCCCGTCATGAAGAAGACGTCTCGTCCATCGAGCCTCTCGAAGCGAGCGATGGCATCTGTCGCGATTGCCTCATAAGCATGCCCGATATGAGGCACACCATTGGGATATGAAATCGCGGTAGTAATATAGAACGGACGTTTTTCCGGCATGCCGACGACCATTGCGGTTTGGCTGGATCGAGAAAGCCGCCCGGCCGCCAGGGTTAGCACCGAGCCGCGGCTTCGATCCGCTGAAGGGTTCCGAGAATGAAGGCCTTGCGGTCGAGATTGAGCGCGCGGGTTTCGGCCTCCTCGCGAACGAGTGTTTCCCACAAGGCTGCCCATGACGCAAGCCGGTCCGGCGCGATCAGCCGCGTGGCCAGTTCGTGGCGTTCCTTGCTTGCCCCACCAGTCGCCGCCGACTTAATGAGTCCTGCCAATTCCTCGAACAGCAATTCGTGATAAAGCGTATAGCGTTCATTCGCAGCTGCAGTGCCTAGGCTCTCCGCTAGATTGTGAACTGCAGCCCATTTGACAGACGGAAGCTGGCCAAGAAGTTCAGCTATCTTCTCATGGATCTCGATGCCACCGGCCGAATAAAGCCCGATGAATCGTCGTACGCTACCCTGCGCCAAACCGACAAGCCGTCCCGCCACGTCCGCGGTTGGCGCTTCTTCATCGCCAACCGCAAAAGCCTGGTTCGCGGCCCTTACAAGCTCCGTATCGTCTAACGCACCAAGGTCGAGCCTCCGACACCGTGAGCGGATCGTTTTCCGGAGCCCCCCGGGTTCGGAATAAAACAGCAGGAACACCACACGACTGGGCGGCTCTTCCAGCGATTTGAGAAGTGCATTGGCTGCATTGACGTTAAGCTCGTCGGCGGTATCGACGATTACAACCCGCCAACTGCCTTCGGATGCACGGTGAGAAAGAAACGACCGCAGGCGACGCACTTCATCGACAGGGATCGCAGCCAGGAATCGTTTGGACTTCTGATCGTAGGGCCGCCGCAGCAAGAGCAGCCCCGGATGCGACAATGCTCGAACCTGTCGGCTGGCTTGTGAGCCAGCTGGAACCGAAAGCGATCCGGCATCTACTCGCCGTTCTTGAGGCGCAGCCAATAGGCACTTAGCAAAACGGTAAGCCAGCGTCGCCTTTCCAATACCCGGTGGCCCGGTTAACAACCACGCATGATGTACTTGGCCAGATTGAAGCGACGCTGCCAGCTCTCTTTCGGCGGTTTGATGCCCAAACAATTCTTCAGTTTCACGAGGATGGGCAAAGCCTTCCAGCCGGTCGGCTTCCGGAGTTATCTCAACCTCGCGAACAGCCACAGCGCGCGCCATTACCTATGCCTGCCCCAACAAGCGCCGGTCGACGACAGCGGCAATCTGGCGCGCGATCTCCATTTCGTCCTCGCTCCCATCGACGACGACACACCGATTTGGTTCCGCAGCTGCAATATCAAGAAAGCCTTGCCGTAGCGTTGCATGCGCCTCATCGGACGCAGCATCGTACCGGCTCAATTCACCTCGTGCTTCAGCCCGAGCAAGTCCAATGCGCGGATTGACATCGAGGATGAACGTCAGATCAGGAAAATTCGGCGCCACCGTCTGCGCTTCGACAACTGAAATCAAATCTGCATCGATTCCTGCCAGCCGTCCCTGATAAACCCGGGTTGAATCGATGTAGCGGTCGCACACCACCCATTGCCCCAATGATAGCACCGGCTCGATCAACTCAGCGATATGCTCGCAACGCGCGGCAGCAAACAGCAGGAATTCGGTAATGGGAGTGGCGGGCTTCTTGGCAAGGATCAATTCGCGCAACCGCTCGGCAAATGGAACTCCGCCCGGCTCCCGGGTCAGGACTGTTTCGATCCCCTGGCCACCAAGGTGCGTAACTAGATGGCTTGCCTGGGTCGACTTCCCGGACCCCTCACCACCTTCGAATGTGATGAACTTACCTCGCGCCATAGCGTCGGCCGCTCCTACAGGAAGTCTCAGTCCCGGAAAGCATCAAATTTTTTCCAACAAGTCCGTTGCTTGATCGGCAACCCAACGCCAGGCCATGACAATCAGCGAGTCAAGCCCTTTGCGTACGAGGGAACCTTCGGGAATCTCTTCAGCCGCGTAAAGCGGCACCTCGTTGACAGCATTCGAAGCACTTGTGACCCGCAACATCGCGACCCTTTCGCCCTCTTTGATTGGCGGCTTCAACGGCGCCTTATAGACAATCTCGGCGGTCAACTTTTGCCGCAAGGGCGTTTTTGGAAGAAGTACCTTGATCGGACCATCGCCACGCAGTGCGACGTAGAATTTGTCACCGCCCCACACTCGCGCCTTGCCAATGATCTCGTCACGCTCATAGAGATCGTAAGCTGAAAAACTGCGAAATCCCCAATTCAACAATTTAATCGCTTCACTCTTGCGCTCACCTTTCGTCGATAGCCCGTGAACCACGGCAATCAGCCTTTGATCCCCCCGGACCACGGAAGCGACCAGTCCATAACCTGTGCTCTTCAGATGTCCCGTCTTCAGACCATCAGCCCCCTCCATCGCACTCAGGAGAGGATTGCGATTGAAAAAAGCATAAGGCCGCCGCCGTCCTTCAGGTTGGTAGGGAAACTTCCGCATCGCAAAGTACTTGTAATAGCCCGGGTACTGCTCGATGAGGTGCTTGGACAGTAGTGCGATCTCGCGCGCGGTCATCAACTGATCGGGATGCGGTAACCCGGTAGGATTTCCAAACGTCGATTTTTCCAGACCGATGTCACGCATGTACTGCGTCATCAACTTGGCATACGCTGCTTCGTTGCCCGCTAATCCTTCCGCAACGACTATGCTCGCATCATTACCCGACTGTATCGCAATACCTTGTACCAAGTCCTCGACGGAAACTTGCTTCCCCAGCGGGGCAAACATCGCCGACGTCCGCGATGGGGCCCCTCCTGTTCGCCAGGCGTGTTCACTGACGACAAATGTGTCTTCGAAGGAAAGTGTACCCTTCTTAAGGCGGTCGAATATCACAGCAAGCGTCGCGAGTTTGCTCATACTGGCTGGCGCGACCAGCGTGTCTGCATCCTTCTGATACAGGACCGCACCCGTCTCATAATCCATCAGGATTGCATGTTTTGCTTTGGTTGAAAAAGCTGCAGCAGACACGGTAGCCGGACTACCGCCCAAGGCTGTCAGCAGCAAAATAGAACTAAGCAGCGCAACCAGAAATGGCTTGGAAACGGTGGGCTTGGAGGAAAGTCCCGCAGTGATCATTAAATGCGCCTCATATGCCAGTCTACGCAAGCCGAAGCCCACCGGATCGTAAAATGCATCGCAAGGGCGCCAACACCCCGACGACTATCGGAATTCTCTTCGCCTGGGTCAACGCTAGCCCTCAGCGCACTCAACGACCATCGGTATTTTGAGCTCTGCGATTGAATAGCCGACTATCGGGCGAGCGACGCCAGATGCGATTTTTCCCGCGAATCATCGCCGCCGAGCGGCGCCGGACCCAAGTACTGCACGCGAACTTGCGCCACCCCGTGTTTAGAAAATCCTAGAATTTCGGCAACTTGCGCCGATACATCGATAATCCGGCCCTTTCTGAACGGTCCGCGGTCGTTGATGCGCACTATGACTTTTTTTCCGGTGCGAATATTGGTCACTGAGGCCAAGGAAGGAAGCGGCAGGGTCCTGTGGGCGGCCGTAAGCGCGCGCATATTGTAGACTTCGCCGTTGGCGGTCGCCTTCCCGTGGAAATTGTCGCCATACCAGGAAGCGATTCCAGTCTCCGCATAATCTGGATCGTGCCGCGGGACGTAGCGCACTCCCCTGATTTCATAAGGCTTACCGACCTTCTTGTACCCGCCACCCTTCGGCAGCAATTCAACGAGCTTGCGAGATTTCTCGGGATACTCCCGTATTGGACCAGCGGCCTTCTGCGGGACGCTTTGCTGCTCTACTGGGGCCAACGTCACAGCCGTTGCCCAAGGATCTGGCTGTGGAATTGAAGCAACTTGTAAATACGCTGGCATCGTTTCAACCGAGCTGCACCCGCCGAGCACTAGGACCACAACTCTCATGCAGCACATCAGACGCACGACGCACCCGTCCGACCGGCGGCAACCGCTAGAACCCCGCATCAATGGTTGAACCTCTTGGAATAGTGCCCTCTTCGCTGCGCACCAAATCCGACCGGCGCAGCAGCCGCAAGATCGCCGAAGCCACAACCCACAAATAATCCACTGCAAGCTTGAGCCGACGACCGCGAAGCGCTAGTGTCCGGCCGCTTGGAATCAGTCAAAGTCCGAGCAACACTGGAAGGGTGGCCGAGTGGTTTAAGGCACCGGTCTTGAAAACCGGCGTGGGTTCACGCTCACCGTGGGTTCGAATCCCACCCCTTCCGCCATGGTAACCTTCCAACAGATTGAAATTAAATATTTTTTCCTGCGGACCGAGCGCGCGGCCCCAGCAATGGCCCTAGCGGCAATCGCCTCCCCGTGCTTCCAGGTCCCGTTTGCCTTGCCCTTGGGCGCGCCGCCGCCCGTCCCATGATAGTGGCAAACGGTCCAGCCCTTCACAGCTGGAGCTTTGCATGGCTTGCCACTTCGCTTCGATGTCGCCTTGCAGCGCTGGGCGGCTTGCATCAGCGATACTTGCCGAAACCGTTGTTCCTGTTGCAGGTCCATAGTGCTGCCCCTTCTACGAATTGGGCAGTCGCCTAGAACGCGAACCTCAACCCGGCACCCACATGCATGCGACTGTCGATTGCATCACCGCCAGAGACGCCGTTGCCAAACACGTCAAGAGTTATCGCGGCTTGCAGCTTGTAGCCAAAGCGGACGCCATATTCGGTCCAACACGTCCGATCCGCCACATTCGGTGTTAGCTTACCAAAGCCCGGCACTGAGGCTTCCAATCTACTTATGCGATTGAAGCCCCTTGCAGATAAGCTGCCCAATTGCGGAGATGTATTCGGGGAAAGCGTTGTTTTCACTGCCGCCTGAGGCAACGACCTTATCCCAGGAAATGTATTCGATGAAGCGCGATTGCCCGATTTCGAATAAGGCGAGAGATTGCGGACTCAATCATCAGGGTCGATGATAGCAGTAGTTACTGGATAAAGGACGGGCGTGACGCCGAGCGGACTTTCGCGATTGACGATAGGAAGGTTTGCGCGGACCAGTGAAGAGTATCCGATCAGAATCGGGGGGTTAAATTGCACGCACGCATTATCGAGAAATTCTGCGAAGGGAAATACTGCGACAACCGGAACGAGGACCGGCTCTTCGAAGGCGAAAACCACATCGCCGTCATCGACGGGTCGAGCGCGGCTCAACCTATTGCTGGGCAAGCCGGCGGAATTCTCGCTGCAGAGTCGATTGTTAATATCCTAGAAGAACTCGCGGCGAATGCCACCATAGTTGAGTTCGAACGGGCAGCAAGCGAAGCACTCGCCCGCATTGCAAACGAACATGGCGTGGCTTCCCCCTATGCGGCTGCGGTTGTCCTGTCAATCAAGCGCAACGAGGTTTGGCGCATCGGCGACTGCCCATTTGCGATCGACGGTGTCTGGAACATTCCCGAGCACAATCCCCACGAACAGACATTCTTTTCGTTTAGGCAGATGATGATGTCCGGCTACCGCCGTTATTCGACGGCTGAACTCGCCTCAATGGATCAGGACGCGCGCATCGCAGACGTGACACGTGACTGGCTTGCAATGACCAAAAACTGGGTTAACGCCGACAAGGACGATCCATTCGCCTTTGCCGCAATCGACGAGCGGCGGACGCCTACTCATTTCAAGGAGGTCTTACCATTGCCCCAGGGCACCCGATCCCTTGTCCTGGCGAGCGACGGTGCCGTGGTCTCGCGAGACGGACAGAAGGGCCCGCGCGGTGTCAAAGAAATGCTTGAGGAAATTGCGGCGGTCAAAAAATCCGACCCATCTTGTCTTTCACTATTCCCCTATTGGCGCGATTTCCTCGAAGGCACCCAGTTCCTTGACGACACCACGTTCGTGGCAATCACCATCGACCAGTAGAACGGCAATCTCAGGTGCTGCTTCGACGGGAACAGCACCGCGCGATGCCTACACGACAAAGCTCGAGAAAGCGCGACAGAGTTTGGGCTGCATCCTTGGACCGAATGTGTTCGAGATATACGCGCCTCTTAATTCAGGACCAACAATCCTGCCACGCAGCCTTACTCCCAGCGGTCACATTTTAGATCGATGCTAACGGAGCTTTACTGCTTGGAGGATGTTTTGGGACCGCAAGCCCTGTCATACCGTTTCGACGAACAGATCGCGCACCTCGTTTACCCAGTCGATCAACCCGATGACGCCCGACTCCAAGCCGATTTCCGGTTTCCAATCCAATTCTGTTGCCAGCTTTCGGATGTCGCTTACGTACGCGCGTTGATCGCCAGGTCGCCAGTCCTGCCATTTCAGCGGGATCTTTTTGCCAAGACGCCGTTCCAGCAACGCGATCAAATCGAGCAGAGACAAAATCTGTTCCGGTCCGCCACCGATGTTAAAGGCTTGTCCTGCGATGCGGTCGGGCGCCTGAATGGCTGCCTCGTAGGCACGCAATAGGTCGTCAACGTGAAGCACGTCGCGAATCTGACGGCCATCGCCGTAGATGGTGATGTCGCGCCCCAGCCGCGCTGCAATGGTAAACCAAGCAACCCACCCCTGATCCTCCACCCCGAACTGCCGCGTCCCATAGATACAGGATTGCCTGAAAGAAGTAGCAGGTATTCCATACATACGCGCAAAGTCGAGTGTGTACTGGTCGGCCGCACCTTTCGAACAGCCGTAGGGCGAGAGGAAATCGAGCGGTTCGGTTTCCGAAATACCGTGCGGTCTGTCGGTGTAGCCGTAGCGTTCGCCTTGCAATTCGGTCACAGCCGACGCGATCTTGCCATAGACCTTGTTGGTCGAAGCGAAGATGACGACCGCTTCGGGGCTGAACCTGCGAACTGCGTCAAGTACGTTGAATGTGCCGAGCGCATTGGCCATGAAGTCGGCCCGCGGATCGACAACGGATGTCGTGACTGCCACCTGGGCGGCAAGGTGGATGACGGCATCGTAGCGATTATGGGAGAGGGCGTGGTCAATTGCTGCGCGGTCACAGACGTCGGCTCGTTCGAAATCGAATGACGTGCCGTCGCGTAGCCATTCGAGGTTTTGATCGGTGCCGGCTCGCGAAAGATTATCGAGAACCGTGACATTCCAGTTGCGGCTACAGAAATAGCGGGCTGCGTTGCAGCCAACGAACCCAGCCCCCCCCGTAATCAACACATTCTTAGCGTGCATATTCGTTCCTGTAGCAACGGCTCGAAGCCGGCTGACGGTCGATCGAGCGCGGCTTTTAGGCCGGCAGGAAAATGTCCCAAATCCCCTCGTTGTCGATAGCGGACACCAAATATCCTTTATCGCCAAGCAAAAAAGTCAGCCTAGGATCAAAAATTTTCCTTGCGGCTCTAGGTTAACACGCGGGATATTCCGTCGGCTGCAAGCTTGTTTGCCTCGTTGCCGGCCGAAGCAGTTTAAGATCATCACGACCGGAGTATGCAAGTTGAGGATCATCGTTACCGGAGGGGCAGGGTTTATTGGAACCCATCTCACTCGCCGACTCGTCGGCGATGGCCACGAAGTCACTGTCATAGATAACGAGAGCAACTCCAGTCGCACTAATGTTCATGAGGGCGCTCGATTTGTTTTTGCGGACGTCACGAAACCCGCAGAAATTGAACCTGTATTCGTCGAAGGCGCCGATGCTGTCTGTCACCTTGCCGGACAAGTGTCGATCGTCCGCGCCTTCGACAATCCAGTCGCCGATCTGCGCACCAATACCGAAGGCACGATCAATGTTGTTCGCGCCTGTATTGCAAACAGGGTGCCGCGGCTAATCTACGCAAGTTCGATGACGGCTTATGGTGATACGACTGTCGTGCCGACGCCTGAAAGTGAGCCATGCTGTCCAGATTCGTATTACGGCATTACTAAGTTCGCTGCAGAGCGATACGTGCATGCGACCGCCGAACGACCCGACCTCGAATTTCCGCTCTCCGTCACCTCACTCCGGATGTTCTCGGTGTTTGGCCCCGGACAGGCCTGGGACAATCCTTATCAGGGGGTGCTCGGGATCTTCCTTGGCCGTATTCAGCGTGGCGAGCCGATCACCATTTTCGGTGACGGACAGCAGACCCGCGACTTCGTGTTCATCGACGACATCGTCGACGGCTGGCTGGGTGCCCTTAAGAACGCCAGCGCAACTGCAGGACAAATAATAAACCTGGGAAGCGGCCGGCCGCATTCGATCAACGAACTCGCCGCCAAGGTGCTTGCCGCACATGGCATTCCCGTGGACGAATACGATGTGCGCCATGCACCCAAGCGCCCCGGAGAGCAGCACCGCGTCCAGGCCGACATTCGCCTTGCAGGCGAGCTGTTCGGCTGGCAGCCGAAGACCAATTTCGATGAGGGACTGCTTGCAACAATGCGATGGTCCGGCGGGACGACCGCTGGCGACGGCGCAAACAGTACGTCCGCTCTGGCGGAAGCCACGATCGCAGGGGCAACATGAAGATCGTACTTACGGGTTCGTTTGACCCCTGGACACGTAGCATCGCGACGGTTCACCGCTACGTAAGGTGGGGCCAGAAGCTTGGCCACAAGTTCGCCGTCTATGGCCAAGCAAGCCCAGAGTTGCCGGAACTTCCGGCCACGCTCGATGTTTCAGACGCCGATCTCGTTGTGTTCATAATCCAAGTGCCGCACGATATTCCAGGGATGCCAGGGCTCGCCCGGATGATAGACCGGGTTCCGCGCAAGAAACGGATCGTGCTCGACCTGTGGGGACGGTTCAACGAAACGGTTCGTGTCGATCACGACTTCAATCACCTTGAGAAGTTCGACGGTCACCCCGACTGGGAATGGAAGCAGGCAATGACGGCGCTGGCTGGCACCATCCTGCAGCCTACTCTCAAACCGAAACGCGCCGATGTAGGGTCATTCCTATTTCATGGTTTCGATCCGGAAGAGGTCGATAATCCTTACGGCGGTGCCAAGGAGGCGGCTGCGGCGTGGCTCGCACCGAACCGAGGCGCACGGCCCTACGGCGTTGTTTACGTTGGCAGCAACTGGCAGCGCTGGAGTCAGATGAAGGCTTTACTTGAGGGTTACCGCAAATCCGCTGAGCGCATCGGACAGTTTTGTCTTGCCGGCTGGGACTGGGCGGAGCGACCAGCCTGGGCACGCGAGATGGGCATCGCCGGCGTAGACACTGACAGCGAACTCCTTGCCGATCTTAGGGTCGAAGTGCGGATGGGCATCCGTTTCGACCGTGTCGTACCGCTCCTGGCGCAGGGTCGGTTCGCCCCAGTGCTCCACCGGCCGTTGTTCAATGAACTGGGCCTCGTCACGAACCGCACATTTGAGACTTTCCAGGCCGATTGCGTGCCGGTACTTTTGCAGCCGCGAGACTTCGTAGAGTCAATTTATGGACCGGCGGCGCTGCGGTTGGTGCCGGGGAAGAACGTCGGCGAGCATCTCGAAAACCTGCTTGACGATCCTCTGGGAACTTGGGAGGCGGTGCACGAAACCCGCGCGCATCTCGCTCAGCACCATTCGATCACCGGTCGCATCAGTCAACTGGAAGAGCTTGCGTCGACTGCCGAACCAATCGTGGCGGTATCATGAGAATACTATTCGTGATGAAGCATCGCGGCATGGCGGGCAGTACGCATGCGGTTTCGAATTACATGCGGCTAGCACCGCAGTTCGGGCACGAAATTGCGATTTTCGGGACGCCAGTCTGGTACATTCCAGAGCTTAAGTTCTCAATGGATATCGATGACTTCGACAGGGTCGTTTATCTGTTCGAGACGGATCTCTACCAGATACTGCCGATGCATCAGGCGATCATGCTAGATAACTTCCCGCGTGACCGACGGCTCATCATTGATACGGACGGCATGTACCACGAGCTCATCCAACTCGATGGCTACGACTTCAACCACGCGAGCGAGGCCGACCGCAAAGAGTGGCTGGCTTACATGGACGCACTTAGCAATACCGTCGTCCACACAGTGACTGATCAGTCGCGATTCTCAAAGGCGAAGGCGCTGGCGTTCTTTGGCTATGACCCGGAGCTGGAGATCGACACGGCAGCCGTTCCAGAAAAGGTATGGGATATTCTTCATGTCGGGCACAACTGGTGGCGATGGCGCGAAGTCGAGCGAGAGCTGCTGCCGGCGTTTCACGAAATCCGCGATCAGGTCAATAGGATCGGATTTCTCGGGCTGTGGTGGGATCAGCCGCCTGACGAGGGCGCCGATGCGGGACCCTTCGATGCGTTCTGTGCCGATCCTTATGCTTTCAAGCGCCTGAGGATAGAGACCCCACCAGCAGTCACCTACAACGATGTTATCAAGACGATGAGCACGGCGCGCATCAACATCATGACGCAGCGTCCGCTGTTGCGTCATCTCAAGCATCTCACGCTTAAATACTTTGAGATATTTTGCGCCGATACGATTCCGCTTTTGATGCTCGACGAAGACCATGCCGAGGAGGTCTACGGACCTGCCGCGCGCGAATTGACTCTGCCAGGTCGGGCGGCGGAAAAGATCGTCGATGTACTCCAGAATGAAGACAAGTACCGGAGCATAGTTGCC
>JAJFHK010000319.1 GCA_021775655.1 Filomicrobium sp.
GATATCCACGAGTATCAGGCGAAAGAGCTTCTATCGAAGTTCGGGGTGCCCATCCCGCGCGGCGGCCTTGCCTACTCGCCAGAGCAGGCTACGTATCGTGCCAATGAAATCGGCGGCAATGCCTGGGTCGTAAAGGCCCAAATTCATGCAGGTGCCCGCGGTAAGGCGGGCGGCGTTAAAATTTGCCGTGCCGACCAAGAAATTTGGGAAGCCGCCGATAGCATGCTCGGCAAGAAGCTTGTCACGGCACAGACTGACTCACAGGGCAAACTCGTTTCGCGGCTTTACGTTGAAGAAGCAACAAATATCGACAAAGAATTCTATCTGTCGCTGACCATGGACCGAGGCAAGGAGCGCATCGCGGTCGTGGCATCAGCCGCTGGCGGCATGGACATCGAGGAAATCAGTGCAAGCGATCCAGACTCAATTCTAACCGTCGTCGTTGACCCGGCGGTTGGAATGCAGGGCTTCCAGGCGCGCGAGATCGCCTTCGGCCTCGGTATCGAACCTGAACTCGTCAACAAATTCGAACGCACGATCCTTGGTTGTTACCGCGCCTTCCGCGATCTTGACGCAACGATGGTCGAAATCAACCCGCTTGTTATCACCAAGGAAGGTGGTGTCGTTGCTCTCGATGCGAAGATGTCGTTCGACGATAATGCCCTCTTCCGTAGGCCGCAGATTTCAGAATTACGCGACAAGTCGCAAGAAGATACACGTGAGACCTACGCTTCCGACCGAGGCCTTTCCTACGTCGGTCTGGACGGTGACATCGGCTGCATCGTCAACGGTGCAGGGCTGGCAATGGCAACCCTCGACATGATCAAGGTCTCCGGCGGCGATCCGGCAAACTTCCTCGACATTGGGGGCGGAGCCAGCCCGGAGCGTGTACAGAAGTCGTTCCGGGCCGTACTCCGCGACAACAACGTCAAGGCGATTCTTGTCAACGTATTCGCCGGTATCAACCGGTGTGACTGGGTTGCAAAAGGCGTGGTGCTTGCCATCGAGGAACTTGAAGTGAAGGTTCCCGTGGTGGTCCGGCTTGCCGGAACCAACGTTGAAGAAGGCCGTAAGATCATCGCTGAAAGCGGGCTCAACCTGATGACCGCAGACAATCTCCGCGATGCCTCCGAAAAGGCTGTCGCAGCATCAAAACAAGCGCCCGCAGCGGCGTAAGGGAGGATCAGCGAAATGGCGATTTTCATCAATGAGAATACAAAGGTACTTATCCAGGGTTTTACGGGCCGAATTGGCACCTTCCACGCTCAGGAAATGATAGATTACGGCACCAACGTTGTCGGCGGTGTTACGCCAGGTAAGGGCGGCACCGAACACCTCGGCCGCCCCGTCTTCAACACGGTAAAAGGCGCCGTCGCAGAAACCGGTGCGGAAGCCTCTATTGTTTTCGTGCCGCCACCCTTTGCGGCAGATGCGATCATGGAAGCCGCCGATGCGGGCATCAAGTACTGCACCTGCATAACTGACGGCATTCCCGCTCAGGACATGATCCGCGTTAAGCGCTACATGCGTCGTTATAAGAAAGACAGTCGCATGCGCCTTGCAGGTCCAAACTGTGCCGGTACCATCTCGCCGAACCGTGCAATGCTCGGCATCATGCCTGGTCACATCTATGCGCAAGGCCGCGTCGGAGTCATCGGGCGCTCGGGAACTTTGGGCTACGAAGCTGCCGAGCAGCTCAAGGAGCTTGGGCTTGGCATCTCGACAAGCGTTGGCATCGGTGGCGATCCCATTAACGGATCGTCCTTTAGGGACATTCTCGAGGAATTTGAGAATGACGATGAGACCGACGTGATCTTGATGATTGGTGAGATCGGCGGTCCTCAGGAAGCCGAAGCTGCCGGATATGCCCGTGACCACATGAAGAAGCCGGTTGTTGCATACATCGCGGGCCTTTCTGCACCGAAGGGTCGCACGATGGGGCATGCTGGTGCAATCGTCACAAGCTATGGCGAAGCGGCGGCAGAAAAAGTTGAGATCCTGCAGGCAGCTGGAGTCACAATTACACCTACCCCCGCCGACATGGGATCGACCGTCGCTGGTGTAGTCGCGAAACTAAAGAGTGCAGCCTAGCGCTGAACGAAACGGGCACCCCAAGCGCTCACAAGAAGTGCGGGTGCCCGCATCTTTGCCGACTATCCGGACAATTGAACGTCGAAAGAGGCAAAAACGTTGAATACAACCGAGACGTCTCCAACGACACGAACACCGCTAGATGAATTCAAGCTGCGTGACGAACTGCGGCAGCTGCGAAAGGGCATCCCCGACGCCCCCTGGCTCAATCCAATCGTATCTGTTGCTTTTCAGCTGTCGAGGCGATTGGAAGCCGGCGAGATAACCTTGACCGACATGCGCGAACTTGCGACGCGCCTCATGGATCGAGCGCTCCTCAATCGCGCTCGTGGTCTGCGTGAGCGCGTCGGTTTCGCCCCCGGAAACGGTGAAGGCGATACGTTCTCGACACTCGTCGCAACGACGATTGCCGAAAGTGGACCAACGCCCGACATCGAAGCGTTCCAGAAAGTCTGGAGCCGCGCCCGTTCCGGCATTGTACTGACGGCCCATCCAACCTTTGGAATTTCGGAATCATTAGCCGCCCAGATGGTCGAGATTGCTGCCAGTGGTAGCGAACTGGCGAGTGACCGTGCGCGACTGCCTCATCGCCCGGATCAACCAATCGACCTGTCCTACGAACATCGCCGCGCGCAATCCGCAATCGTCAATCTGCGCAATGCCGTCGAAAGCCTATTGAACCGATTTTACACCGTTGCTCAGGACTCATTCGGCGATGCAGCATTTGGTATCAAACCAAAGCTGGCCACGATCGCATCATGGGTCGGGTACGACCTCGACGGGCGCACAGACATCACTTGGCTCGATTCTTTCAAGTTGCGCCTGCGTGAGAAGCTGACCTCCCTCAACGACATTCGCCAGCGTTTCCTCCTTACCAAGCACCGCCTCGGTGAACAGCCCGACGTCGAGCGCATCGGGCGCCAACTCACCGGCAAGCTCGATCTAGCCATTGCTGCCGCGCAGGAACAGGTGCAAGCCCTTGAAGGTATCGGCAAGGACGACCACGCCAGCTTGGCCAAGGCCGCCAACATCATTGCTGCAAGCGACAGCTACAACCTGACAACCGTCGCTCCCCTGATCGAATTGATCGACAAGTTAATCGACGTCATCGACGGTCAACAAATGAAGCGTTCGCTGGCATCTCTCCGCGGCCTGATAGAAGCCACCGGACTGGGGACTTCTCACATTCATGTGCGTATCAACGCAGCCCAACTGGACAATGCCCTGCGCGCCCTCATCCGCG
>JAJFHK010000320.1 GCA_021775655.1 Filomicrobium sp.
ACATTAGGAAGGCTTTGACTTTGACCCCTAGAGCTAGCAACGAAAGATGGACGACGTTTGGGCCCGCGGATATCTTGGGCGCGCGCAATTGGCGGGAGGCAACTACGAACGAGCCCTGGGGCACTTCGATGAGGCCGTGGCAATAGCGAAGAGCGATCATGAGGAATTTTCAGCTGAACTGATGAAGCGTCGCGGCTACGCTTACTGGCTTAGCTATCGTGCCAAGGGGCGCCGGCTCTCGGGCAACCTTGAAGGCGCACTGTCGGATCTCGCGGCAGCCGAAAAGCTGCTTGAGGATCTCGTCGGACAAATCGACATCAACTATCCGATGGCCAGAGCGGAAATGGCTTTCATCAAGTTCGAGCAAGGGCTGACTGGACTAGCGCTTGCAAAAACAGACGCTGCGGTATTGAACAGCGCTATGGCCAGTATGTCGACTGCAAAAGAGTATCTCCGGCACCTCGCTGAAGACGCCCCGGAATCAGCAGTTTGGCCGCGAAGAATTGCCGAGATCGACGAGGAAGTCTCAAGGTCCGCCTGCACGCTCGATGTAAAATGCGCGACGTCTGAGCTACAGGGCGCACTTGAATAGTAGCGTGTGGCTTGAAGCAGCATGCCAAATTCAGTATTTGGACTGGATCTTCCTCGAAGTGCATTTGTGCCAGCAGGCTACGTTGTCATGTTGGATTTGGGCTGACCGCCTTCGCTATTCGATTTTTCAGCTGAAGCTGTCACTGTATTGGCTTCATTCAAAACGTCGAGCAGCGGCGTCAGGCCTTCGATGTCGACGAGCCTGTAAATCTCGATGTCGCCGATGGCTTGTTCACTCCAACCCGCAATCGAGAGAACGCGTTCCGCTTTTGAGAATAGACCGTGGTTTCGCACCGGTTCGGCTGTCCTGATGCGGTCTACTTTTTCCTGGTCGAGTTCGATCTTCGATTTGTTTTGCATTTTCTCCAGCTCGGCCAGCCGCTTCTTCCGGACCTCGGTCAGATCGGTCAAGCTCTGCAATTCCTCTTCTTTCTTGAGCGCGTTGAATTCCTTTTTGGTTGGCCAGCGCACCAGCCCGAGGTCATCGAAGACTCCTGCGAGCTGATTCATCGCCAGCGCCTTCGACGACTCGTCCTTGTTCTCGGCGTCGGCACTGAAGAGATTCGGAATCACGAAGTACGAAGCGTGGTTATGATAGATGAAGTGCCGCCGCACCCATTCCATGTCCGCACTCGGTGCCCGCGCAATTGCAGTAGCCATGGCATCGCGGATCTGTGTTTTCACGGCGCCGCTGAGCGACATGCGGCGCGGCGGTGCTTTCGGCGGATTAAGCGCCGCCAATGCAAACAGCCCAAGATCGATCCCCAGCGAAGCCAGTAGCGCAATCATGTCCCGGCCCGTGATCGGTTCACCGGAGCCGGTGCTGCCTTCGGCGTGTTCGAAGCCATTCGCCACGTAGACAAACAGACTGCCGGTATAGGTTCCTACGTTTTCCCACAACCGCTTGACCGCGTTAGCAACGCCCGCCGGGCCTTCGGTGAATTCCGCCGCGCGTAAATTGAGCGTGACTGGCTGATTGGCTTGCTCGGCAGCCTGCGTGAGCCGCTGCGCAAGTGTCGGATCATAACAGGAGAACCCGAGCTTGCCGGGGGCCACCGAAACAACCTGAGCCAGAGCGCGCATTTCAGAAGCCGTCGAAGTTCCCAGTTCATTGGACCGGGCAGCAATCCGCCGCGCCCCCGATCGGACAGTTGTCGCTTTTGCCTCGAATGCTTTTTGCCGTTCTTCGAACGTTGCTCCGTCCAACCCCTGGGCTGCCGCCTTCAGCTCTTCAAGGTCTCTTTCAACCGGCTGCAGCCAGGACACTTGTATCCCATCGCGCAGACTGGCTACGGCATCCCTAACCGATTTACGTGCGTTATAAAGTGGCCCTTGCCCGGCACCCGAAGAAATCCCGCAACTGCCGCCGCTCGTTTCCTCGCGGGTCATCTGCGTTTCGGACCAGCTTACAACACCATCTAGCTGTGCCTTGACGGCGTCCAGTCGTGCAGCAACCGCAGATCCGGCATCACGCGCATCTTCCTGTAAATTCGAGAGGCTGGTTCGCGTTGCTTCCTCACCTGCGATCAGGCTCCACCAGAAGCCATAGCCAAAGCCGATGGACCATAAAGCCAGGAAGAAGTAGAGCGGGAACGTGATCAAACGCTGGCGCCATTCGCGGCCGGTCCCGAACGTTTCGCGCAAGGCAAGCCACATCAGGAAGGTCAGCGCGACCACGATGGCAATGACAAGCGCTTCATTGGTAACCGAAAGCCCGCCGCCGATTTCACGCCCCTGACTGGGCGACTGCGAGACGCCGACAATAAAGTCACTCATGCCGCTCCACGTTGCGTACCCCGAGATGAAGAGCAGCATCAATGAAGCAAGGCCGATCAGCGTATTCCGCCCGAAAACGTAGTCGACGACCCTGCCAACTCCGGTCCAGCCGACGTTACGGCTCTCATTTTCTGAATTATCAGCCATCACGCGGCCCCCCTACGCCATACCAATCTCAATTCACCGGCACTTACCCGAAAATGCATCAATTGTCGCCTTGTTCTAACACAATCGGGTCCATTAGGCGCTGAACCGTCATTTTCGAAACACGGATTTGAGTGCGCGTGCATAGCGACCGGCGCAGCAGCAACCACTGCCGAACGGGATCTAATCTACTTGTTGATGGTCATCACAGGAGCACGTCGCATTATCTCGTCGATGCGCGCCCGTTCGCGCTGGAACTCGATGAGTTCGCGCCCCTTGAGCTGGCGCTCGCGCGGCACCTTGATGGTCATCGGATTGACTGTGCGATTGTTGACCAGAACCTCGAAGTGAAGGTGCGGACCCGATGACAGCCCTGTTGAACCGATGTAGCCAATGATTTGGCCCTGACGAACCTTTGCCCCCTCCTTCACGCCGCGCGCAAACCTATGCATGTGGGCATATGCTGTCTTGTAGCTATTCGCGTGACGGATGCGGACGTAATTTCCGTATTGCCCGTTGCGACCTGCTTTCTCGATAACGCCACGCCCGGCGGCAAGAATCGGTGTTCCCCTCGGACCGGCCCAATCAACACCAGCGTGCATGCGCCGTCTGTTGAGCAACGGGTGATACCGCATACCGTAACCCGACGAGAGACGCACGCTGGAGCCGCGCACTGGCTTTCGTGTCAGAAAGCGTTTCGAATTGTTGCCCTGTTCATCAAAGAAATCGACTTCGCCGTCCGGTGTGCGAAAACGGAAGAAGCGCGCTGTTTCCCCACCTGCAGTGATCTTCGTATATAGCAATTGGCTTGGCGGTCCCTCGGCAAAGTCTTTGTTGTCGAATCCAAAGAACAGTTCAATCGTATCGCCGGCACGAATGCGTCTGCCAAAATCCGTTTGATAGGCATTGACCTTCAAAATTTTCAGGATCGTTTCGGCAGGTACGTTTTGCAACAACGCCGCGTGATAAACGCTGGCATAAAGACTCGAAGACTTTGGTCCGCTGACCTTTTCTTCGATGAGGCCGCGCAATGCCGCATAGTCGCGTGGCGGCGTGCTCATTCCCTTGAAGTCACCGGCCTCATTTCGTACGGCTGAAACCACATGTTCGCCGCCAGCGGAATAAACGCTAATAGTTGTTGGTTCTAATTTATCGACGTTGGTCGGTGACGGTGACAATGTGAACTTTAACTTCTGGCCAGCCTTCAGCGAAGCGGCGGAAAAATACTTCCGCATTGCCCCAACGATTTCGCTGACCTGCCAAGCGGGAGCGCCCTGCTTCATGATGAGGCCGTTGAGCGTATCTCCAACTGCCACCGTGACCTCTGCACTCTGCGTATTTACAAGATCAAGTGCTTTGAGCTGGTCCTCGAAATCGTTTTTCGCAAGAACGGACGTAAAAGCCGATTCATCATTGTCTTTGGCAAATAGGTCGCCACTGTTTGGGGAATCGTCAACGCCAGCTTCAGCGGCTGCCAATGACTCTTCGAGACGAAATCGCGCAATGAGTTCGACCACGTCCCGGTCATCGAGTTGCTGGCCATCTTCGGCTGGCAGTGCACTGCCTATTAAATCTTCGACAGAAATCTTCACATCCTGCCGGGCCGCACCTTTCGCACCCTTGGTTGATCCAACCGGATCGTTATCGGCATAAAGCTGTAGGGGATTGAACGGCGGAATAACGTCCTGATAGTCCCTCGGCACGGTCGAAAGCCGCGCTACAATTCTCATATAGGGCTGGGCGTGAATATAGTATCGCTCTTCGCGGCGCTGCCGCAGAGTTTCGTGAATGACATAACGAGTCGAGGTCAGACCTGCGGAGATTTCAAGCTTTTCTGTTTTCGGAACTGCCCAGTTGAGTCCAGCCGCTTGTTGCGTCTTTGGAATGAGTTCCGGTGTCATTGCGCCGTCGCGTAGCCGTTGCAGCGCCGGCATGAAACCGTCTCCACGCTTGTGGTCGGTCGATCCCGCAATGATTACGAAGATAGCGATGGCGCCAATTGCACCGGCGATACAAGT
>JAJFHK010000033.1 GCA_021775655.1 Filomicrobium sp.
TTGCGAGCCTTGGCGTAGTCTATCAGGTCGGCGTTCAGGCTACTGGCGAGCTCCAAATAATCAGCCCTGGGTCGCCGTCTTTCTGCTATCTCGGTCGAGATGCAGTTCGGGATCTCACCGGACACCGTCAGCAAGACAAGATTGGACGTTGTAGTTGGTCGCAGGCGTGAATTTGCGGCTTTTTGATCCACGCCTCTCAGACCTCCAGCATACTTTGCATTTCCGCATGAGCTGATATTTGGCCAAGTAGCGGGAAAGTGCTCGCGTTTTGTCAGCCAGACTTGTCAAGTGACCGACAATATGCCGGGCCGACAACTTAATTCCGGCTCGGTGCCTCAAGTTCAAGACCCTGGTCGCCGCGCGGTCCATGGACGCCTGGAACCAGTAACGACGGCAACATAGTGAAGCAGTCTACGTAGCGGCGACCGAACCGACCCGGATCGGAAAGCAGACGCCACAGCCATTCCGTGTTCGCCGCTTGGGCCCACCGTGGCGCACGCACCTGAACTCCAGCGAGAAAATCCATTCCGGCTCCAACACAAACAAGGCCGACTTTCCCCTTGGTTCCCGAAAGCACATTGGCGGCGAAAAGTTCTTGCTTTGGGGCGCCAAGCCCAACAAAGCAGATCTTCGCGCCAGAATCCGCGATCATCTTGGCGTAGTCCACCGCCGATTGAGATTTCGGATCGAAGCCTTGTTCGGGTGATGCGATGCCTGCAATTTCGAGACCCGGGTACCGCTTCGTGAGGTGCTGCGACGCTCCCGACAACGACTTGAAGGTGCTGCCGAACAGAAAAATAGGGAGCCCAGCCTCGGCTGCCGCTTCACATAGCGGTTCAATCAGATCGGAACCGGTAACCCGCTCTGCTCGAGTACCACGCAGTCGCCCAGCCCAAACGATAGGGAAGCCATCCGCTGTCACATAGCGGGCTTTCCGATACGCTGAACGAAACTCCCGATCCCGCCTCAGTTTGACAATGTGATCCAAGTTTAGCGTGAAGACGCCGAACGGCCGATCCTGCTTCGCGTCAGCTATAATGTTCGCGGTTGTCTCCTGCATTGAAATGCAATTCACCTTTACACCCTCAACCCAAAAACTCTCGTTACTCATCTGGGCGGCTCCATTTGACACCAAAACCGCTTGGGCAAGTTATTCTCTTGCTCTCAAGCAAACCCTGTCCGTTCCATTGTTGTTTTTGTTCAATCCAAGTTCTTAGTAGGCACCTCTCGCGGCAACCAGAAGTGTGCGCACGATGATCTCGATATCCAGCCAAATGGACCAGTTATCGATGTAATAGAGATCGTGTTCCATCCGACCGCGCACGTCGTCGAGTGTTCTGGTTTCACCGCGGAATCCATTGACCTGGGCCCAACCTGTTATTCCGGGTTTAACGCGGCGACGACGGGAGAACAGATCGAAGCTTTGGTCGAATTCTATGTCGTGAGCGATAGCGTGAGGGCGAGGACCAACAAGCGACATCTGCCCGAGGAGGACGTTCATGAGTTGGGGCAATTCATCGATACTGGTGCGACGGATAAACCAGCCTACGCGTGTGACTCGTTCGTCCCGCCGTTTGGCCTGAACGATCGTCGGACCGTTCTCGGCGACCGTCATCGAGCGAAATTTGTAGATCCAGAAGGGCGTGCTGTTCTGGCCTAGGCGCCTTTGCTTGAAAATGACCGACCCGCCACTATCAAGTTTGATAGCGAGAGCGACCATTAAGAATAGCGGCGAGAGTAGCAGCAACAGGCTACCAGCAACGAGTACGTCGAGGGTCCTCTTCAGGAGCGCAAACTGCTCAGAACGAGGAACCAGATGGATGACGTCTGCCCGTATGCCTGGCAAATGGCGCCGACTAGTGGTCGATATTGGCGAATGCGTGAGGTCGGTACAAAGAAGTAGATCCGTCGTGTACGTTCCCAAGGATCTAACGGTCGTCTGAATTGCCTCGATTTCGGAATCGGGAATTGCAACCACGACGCGATCGTATTGGCGGTCAGCGATCGCTGTTTCAAGCATGCCTAGATCGCCGACAAACCGAATGTCTTCTGATCCCGATGTTGGGCAGTGATACAAATCAATTGCGCGCGACGGCCCTTCCGCTTTGCGGATCCGGCGGGCCAGAGCGAGCGCAAAATCCTTTGTCCCGACAATTGCGATTCGTTGGAGAAGTAGACCCGACCTCAGTCCCCGCTTAACGCGGCGAACAACTTCAAGCCGAACCGCAAAGACGCACAGGGTAGTCAGTGTCAACCAAACGAAAATCCAACCGCGTGAGATGCCACCCACCATCTTAATGGCATACATAAATCCAAGTACGCTCAACAATGCGATTATCAAACCGCCTAAGAGCTTGCCAAAAAAAATTTGAGGGCCAGCGAGCCGCTCAACCTCGTAAAGCCCCATCTGCTTGAAAACCAGATAGACCGCTATTCCCAAGCAGAGCGCCACAAAGAAAAACGGACGCAATGGCTCGCTTGTATTGAGAAAATAATCGAGATAGACGGCCTTCGCTATGACGGCGCAAACCAGAACAGCCACGAATTCAGCTGTAGCCAGCAACCGAGCTGCTGTAGACAATGAAAAACCGACGGCCGAGGCCGGTGCATAATTTGGCTGGATCTCCTGCTCGGAGAAAACGCTCTCGGCCACGTACGCGGGTTGCGACCCATTAGGCGCAATAAACTCAATACTCATAACCACACACCCCGACACCCGTCCCAATACGATACGGGTATAGTAAGTTTGCAACGTTTTATTAACGAATGCAATGCGTCACTTGAAGCCAGTTGGTGTAGGGTTAAGGGCTGTTCTTGGCGTGGCCGATCCCATGCATTTTTTAGCAGTGCAGAATACTTCCTGGACGCAAAAATTTTCTCAGTCCGGCAGAACAGAGTCTGCGACTTGATAGAGACCTTCGCGAACTTCGGGCCGCAGCAGCATCTTGCAACAGGCGATGCACAAAGATGCATTTTGTGCCCTGTCATGAAATTGGAAAAACAAATTCTATTTCGTGTGCAAAATCCAGGCTCTCCGCACCACTTCATGGACAGACGAAAAGAGTCAGAGAAGCAATTCTATTCATCCGCCATTCATGTAGAGACGCGAGGTCAGTCCGGTATTATTGTCTCGGAACTGCATTTTTTTTCCAGTGGTCACGCCACTGAATACGATCAACAGCGCCAGGCTCCGCTCGCAATGTGTAAACCTGTTTTGGGCAGACATTTGCAAGCCTCCCCGAGTTCCATTCCAGGACCCGCGCAGATTCCCCGAGTGCCTCCTGCGAAGAGCCAGCAAACGCCGGACCGGTTAGCGGGTCCTTGGCCACTCTTAAGAGCCTCAACATCCAGTCAGCTCGCAATGGTCGCAACAGTTAGCGTTCAACGTGCTCCAGTTGATACAGCCTTACGATACCGACCGCTGATGCGCCGGCCGCAGCGACAAGTTCAACTAAAACCCGCGCCCATGGAACAGCAGTATTCCAAGCATCGACATCGTGCAGAGAGATGAACCTAATAACGGCAAAACCGATGGCGATCCCTGCAAATCCGATGGC